>JAJZHU010000179.1 GCA_021798375.1 Pseudomonadota bacterium
GCAGGCGGTATTTATTGGCGACCTTGACGATCGCCTGCACTTCCTCGACCGAGGCGGGGGCGACGGCGCCGGAGCAGACGTGCCTATGCGTTGGGTCGGGGACGTAGATTTTCTGATAGGGGATGACGGTGGCGGGATCGGCAAAAACATAGTCTTCGCCGACGATGGCGCGCAATTCGGTTACGGCGCGATTGAAATTGGCGCGCGACATGCCTTTGGGCAGCACGCCGGGACCGGAATCATCTTTGGCCGAAACCAGGCCGGGAATGGTGGTTGCCGCGGCCGTGGCCATGCCGAGCAACAATCCGCGGCGATCAATTTGGGTCATTGTCCGTGCTCCGTCGGGCTGGGTTGGCTGACTGAAATCCATTGGGCGAGTGCGTCCAACTCGGCGTCGGTGATTTCGGTCGGGCGGAATGCCGGCATGGCGTTGGGGCCTTTGCGGACATACAGCTTGATCACATCGACGGCGATATGCTTGCCCAGGATAATCGGGCCGACGTTGGTGCCATGACAATAACCGCAGACGTGGGCATAGATCGTTGCCGGCGGCGTGATCTCGGCGGCGTGCGGCGGTGGCGCCAGACATGTGACAAATCCGGCAAAAATGGCGACCCCTGCCAGGCGGGTCTGTTTGATGCTCATGACTATCCTCCCCTGACCGCTGGTGCGGCCCTGCTATTATGAGGGAAGTCTAGCCGTTGCGGCGGCGGTTGGCGCGGATGGCGGTGCGCAATAGATCGTCTGACAGTGAAATCTTTAGGGCCGCTGGAATGCGGCAATGGCGCAAAAAGGGCTCACCGGCCAAAAAACATTATTTTGGCCGGTGAGATCGTCCTTTTTCAGCCCTTGGCCAACACCAGGCGCAGCGGGCTGCGGAAGGTGGAGGACGGCATCCAGGGGAGCAGCCTATCCACCTGGGTGAATTCGGGGATCGCGGTGAACAGTTCTTCAAACGCCAGCTTTGTGGTCAGGCGGGCGATCGCGGTGCCCAGGCAGGCATGAGTGCCGCCGCCAAAGCCCAGATGGCCTTTCGGTTTGCGGCCGATGTCGTAGATGTCGGAATTTTCAAACGCGCGTTCGTCACGGTTGCCCGCGCCGTAAGCCATGCAGACAAAATCGCCCTTTTTCATCGTCTTGCCGTGCAATTCCACATCGACCTGCAGATTGCGCCGGAAGCGCTGCGCCGAGGTGTTGAAGCGCAGCGATTCTTCGATGGCATCGGGGATCAGGCTGCGATCGGCCACCAGGGCCCGCCGCGCATCGGGGAAATTCGCCATATTATAGGCGAACATCGACATGAAGCCGCCGAGGGATTCAATGCCGGCCATGATCAGGGTGGTGACCGTCAGCAGCACTTCGTTTTCATCCAGCCGGTCGCCATCGATTTCGGCCAGGGCGAATTGCGAGATCAGATCATCGCCCGGATTGGCCCGGCGCAGTGCGATCACATCGGCGGCATAAGCGCGCACCCATTCAAAGGCGGCGATATGTTCCGGGCCTTTTTGGCGGGTGATCGGATCGGATTGCACCATTTTCACGGCGTAATCGCGCACGCGATCGTGGTCGCCTTCCGGCAGGCCCAACAGGCGAAACAGCACTTTGACCGTAAGCTTCGCCGAATAATCCTCGACGAAATCGAATTCGCTCACGCCTTTGAAGCCATCCAGCAAACCGCGCGCGGTGGTGCGGATATGATCTTCGATGTAATCCAGATTGCGCTTGGCGAAGGCGAATTGCACCAGATTGCGCAGGCGATCGTGACGCGGCGGATCACTGGTGCCCAAGGTATTGCCGGCGCGGTTGGGCAACTCGGTCATCAAATTGCCGCGCGCCGAGGAATAGGTTTCCCAATCATAAAGCGCGCGCAAAATATCGGCGTGACGCGACAGGATCCACATTCCCGCTTCTTCGCTCCAGAAGCAGGGGTGTTCGTCGCGCAGGATTTTATAGGCGGAGAACGGATCCGCGTCGATGGCGGGAGAGTATGGATCAAAACGAAACACGTGAGGATTCCTTGGGGTTTGATTCTTGCGTTAACCCATCAATGCGCCAACCGACCTTGCCGGCGAAATGGACGCACCCGCCAAAGTTCTGTATTTTTCATGCATACAGCGACGATGCTGCAATGCAAACACATGCTTAGTTCTGGATTTTTTCAAACACCCGTGGCGAGGCTATGGTATTTTCGCTCCATAGCCCCACGCACATTAGGTCCCCAAGCCTAAACTACACCACCAACGTCACCAGCAAATCCTTGGCGTCGATCTGATTGCCGGGGCTGACCAATATTTCGCCGATCTTGCCGTCACGCGGGGCGCTCAGGACCATTTCCATTTTCATCGCCGAGATCGACAGCAGCACCTCGCCCTTCTTCACTTCCTGGCCCGGTTTCACCGCGACGGTGGTGATCAGGCCGGGCATGGGGGCGGCGATGTGGCTCTCGTCGGCGTCGTCGGCCTTGCGCCGCGCCACGGTCTTGGCGACGGCCGAGCGATCGGGCACGCGGACGATGCGCGGCTGGCCGTTCAATTCAAAGAAGACCTTGACCTGCCCATCATCTTCCGGCTCGCCCAGGGCTTGCAGCAGCACGATCAGGGTCTTGCCTTGTTCGAGTTTGATGGTGATCTCGTCGCCGGGCGCCATGCCATAGAAAAAATTCGGCGTCGGCAGCGTGGAAACCGGGCCGTATTTGCGCACCGTGTTGGCGTAATCCTTGAATACTTTTGGATACATCAACCACGAGGCAAATTCGGTCTCGCTCAGCGCGCGGCCGCATTGTTGTTCGGCCTTGAGGCGCTGGGCGGCGAGATCGGCATTGCCAAGCAGCGAGCCCGGCCTCACGGTGATGGCGGCTTGGCCCTTCAGCGCCTTTTTCTGCAGCGCCCGCGGCCAGCCGCCGGGCGGTTGGCCCAGATCGCCGTGCAGCATCTCGATCACCGAACCGGGGAAGGCGATATCGTGCGCCGGATCGACCACATCGGCGGGGGTTAGATTCTGGCTCACCATCATCAACGCCAGGTCGCCGACGACCTTTGACGACGGGGTAACCTTTACGATGTCGCCGAACAGATCATTGGCGGCGCGATAGGCGCTGGCGACTTCGTGCCAGCGGCTTTCCAGCCCCACGGCGCGGGCCTGTTCCTTGAGGTTGGTGAACTGGCCGCCGGGCATTTCGTGCAGATAAACCTCGGACGCCGGGGCTTTCAGATCGCTTTCGAAGGCGGCGTATTGATGGCGCACCGATTCCCAATAGAACGACAGACGGCGGATGGCGCCGGGGTCGAGTTCCGGGTCGCGGTCGGTATGGCGCAAGCCCTCGACGATCGAGCCGAGGCAGGGCTGCGAAGTGTTGCCGGCCAGCGCGTCGGTCGCGGCGTCGATGGCATCCACCCCCGCCTCGACCGCGGCCAGCACGCTCGCACCGGCGATGCCGGAGGTGTCGTGGGTGTGGAAGTGAATCGGCAGGCCGATTTCCTGTTTGAGGGTGGCGATCAGCTTGCGCGCCGCGGCGGGTTTCAACAGACCGGCCATGTCCTTGATGCCAAGCACATGGCAGCCCGCGGCCTCCAGTTCCTTGGCCAGCGCGACGTAATATTTCAGGTCGTATTTGGCGCGATCGGGTTCGAGAATATCGCCGGTGTAGCAAAGCGCGCCTTCGATCAACGCGCCGGACTCGCCCACCGCATCGATCGCCACCCGCATGTTTTCGACCCAGTTGAGGCAATCGAAAATGCGGAAAATATCCATGCCCGCCTGCGCGGCCTGGCTGACAAAATGCCGCACCACATTGTCGGGATAATTGGTGTAGCCAACACCGTTGGCGCCGCGCAGCAGCATCTGGGTCAGGATATTGGGAACGGCGGCGCGGATCGCGGCGAGCCGCTCCCACGGATCTTCGTTGAGAAAGCGCATCGCCACATCGAAAGTGGCGCCGCCCCAGCATTCCAGCGACAGCAAATTGGGCAATCCGCCGGCATAGGCGCCGGCGACGGCGGCGATGTCGTGGGTGCGGATGCGGGTGGCCAGCAACGACTGATGGCCGTCGCGCATGGTGGTGTCGGTCACCAAAACCCGTTGCTGCGCCAGCATCCATTGCGCGAAGCCCTTTGGCCCCAACTCGGCGAGCTTTTGCCGCGTGCCGTCGGCGGGCGCAACCCCGAACGCGGGAACCACCGGGGTGCGGGCAAATGCGGGCGGTTTGGCGCGGCCCTTGACCTCGGGGTGGCCGTTGACGGTGACATCGGCGATCCAGGTCAGCAATTTCGTGGCGCGGTCCCGGCGTTTGCCGAAGCGGAACAGTTCCGGCGTCTCGTCGATAAAGCGCGTGGTGTAATCGTTGGCCAAAAAGCGTTTGTGGTCCAGAATATTTTCGAGGAAGGCGAGATTGGTGGCGACGCCGCGAATGCGGTATTCTTTCAACGCCCGGCTCATGCGCAGGATCGTTTCGGCCGGGGTGGCCGCCCAGGCGGTGATTTTTTCCAGCAATGGGTCATAATAACGCGTGACGATGGCGCCGGAATAAGCGGTGCCGCCATCGACGCGAATGCCGAATCCCATCGCGCCGCGATAGGCGGTGATGCGGCCGTAATCGGGGATGAAATTATTCTCGGGATTTTCCGTCGTCACCCGGCATTGCAGCGCGTGGCCGTTCAGTTTGATGTCTTTTTGATGCGGAATGCCGGTTTCCGAGGTCACGCCGATGCGGCCGCCCGAGGCGATCCTGATCTGCGCCTTGACGATATCCAGCCCCGTGACCACTTCGGTGACCGTGTGTTCGACCTGGATGCGTGGATTGACCTCGATGAAATAATAGTTGCCGGTATCGACATCCATCAGGAATTCGACCGTTCCCGCGCCGATATAATTGGTGGCGCGGCCAATCCTGAGCGCCGCCTCGGCCATTGCCGCGCGCGTTGGCTCATCGAGATAAGGCGCCGGGGCGCGTTCGATGATCTTCTGGTTGCGGCGTTGAATCGAACAATCACGCTCGAACAGATGCACCAGATTGCCGTGCGCATCGCCCAATATCTGCACTTCAACATGGCGCGCGCGGCGCACCAGTTTTTCGAGGTAAACCTCGTCGTTGCCGAAAGCGGATTTGGCTTCGCGCCGGGCACTGTTCACCGCATCGATCAGTTGATCGGCGCTTTCGATCGGCCGCATGCCGCGCCCGCCGCCGCCCCACGAGGCTTTCAGCATCACCGGGTAGCCGATGGCCGCCGCGGCGGCGAGAATTTCCTGCGGGTCGGTGGGCAATGGGGGGCTGGCCGGCATCACCGGCACGCCGACCGAGACCGCGAGATTGCGCGCGCTGACCTTATTGCCCAGCGT
>JAJZHU010000180.1 GCA_021798375.1 Pseudomonadota bacterium
AATCGGCCAGCACGTCATAGGGCGCCTGTGCCACGCCGGAGGTAAAGGGCGGGAAGCCCAGCGAGGTCATGCGCTGGGTGAAGGCGGCCATCGAGGCGAGCGACCGTCCCACTTCTTCTCCGGCGGTCTTCAGTTTTTCGAACGCGGCGATAACATTGGGCTGTTGAAAAATATAGGCGCTGGCGGCGACGCCGAAATAGGAATTGCCCGCCAGCGTGCCGAGCGGTTGCAAGCCGTCGAACGCACCCGCGACGCGGGGCAGGTATTTTTCGAACAAGAATCCGGTGGGATCGAACAGGAAGTCGTCATATTCCTCGGCCAGCATGTATTCGCGGTCGAGATACTGATACGACGCATTGTCGGCCATGCCGTGGCCCGGCCACTCCAATTGCTTGAAATCGATCTTGTCGAGTACTGGCCCCCAGGAGGCGGTCAACCCGGCGCCACTGCCGATATCAGGTTCGAATTCCACAATGGCGCGTTCGCTGATGGCGTTGCTGGTTTCATAATCGTACATCAATTGGCGGCAGGTGATGCCGCCGTATTTGGCGAACCAGAATCCGGTGATCAGCGACACCGGCATGCGGTCGGGGGTGCGCCCGGCGATGCAATCGGCTACGCGTTGCCATCTTTTATCAAAGGCCTGCCGCACGTCTGGGGGAAGGTTTTCAGCTATGGCGAGGCTCATGTGCAGACCTCTTGTTTAATTCTCGCCAGACTTGCTTAGCGGCGTTAAACTGTCAAGCGTCCGTCCCTTCTTAATCCCGTCCGGAAACCACCACCCCGTTGCGCTGTTCGGTCGGCAGGCACAAAGCCACCAATTTCACGGCCACATCGGCCGGTTGCGGCAATGTCTTGGGGTCTTCGCCGGGCATGGCGTTGGCGCGCATCCGCGTGGCGGTGGCGCCGGGATCGAACAGATTAACCCGCAATGCGAGGGTTTCGCATTCGGCGGCCCAGGTCAGCGCCAATTGATGCAAGGCCGCTTTGGTGGCGGCGTAGGTGCCCCAATAGGCGCGGGTTTCCGATGCCAGATGCGTGGTCACAAACACCGCACGGCCCCCCGGCGCGGTTGATAGCAAAGGCGCCGTGGTGCGGATCAGTTTCAGCGTGGCGGTGGCGTTGACCGCCAGAGCCTGATCCCAATCCTTGTTCTGGATGTGCGAAATCGGGGTTAGCACGCCGAGTTCACCCGCGTTATGCACCAGGATATCCAACCGCTTGAAGCGCGCATAGATGGTGGGGCCGATCAGATCGACCGCGGCCCCGTCGGTTAGATCCAACGGCAACAGGGTGGCGGTGCCGCCCAAGGCGCGGATGGCGTCGTCGGTTTCTTCCAAACCGCCCTGGGTGCGGGCGGTCAGGATTACATGCGCGCCCAGGCGGGCGAGTTTGATCGCGGTGGCGGCGCCGATGCCGCGGCTGGCGCCGGTGACCAGGGCGATTTGATCTTGTAATGGTTTCACGATATGCGGCCCTTAATCATTGCCGAGGGTGGGGGAAAGATCCAAAGCACCCTCGAAATCGGGCAGTGCTATCGGGTAGTCGCCGGTAAAGCAGGCATCGCAATAATGCGGTGCTTTCGGGTCGCGGTCGGGTTGGCCCAGCGCCTGATACAACCCATCGATCGAGACAAAGGCCAGGCTATCGACGCCAATCGCCTTGGCCATCGCCGCCACATCATGGCGCGCCGCCAGCAGCTTGCCGCGTTCGGGGGTGTCGATGCCGTAAAAACAACTGTGGGTGGTGGGGGGGGAGGAGATGCGCAAATGCACCTCGGTCGCGCCCGCCGCGCGCACCATTTCGACGATTTTGCGCGACGTGGTCCCGCGTACGATGCTGTCGTCCACCAATATGACCCGCTTGCCCTCCAGCACCGGGCGATTGGCGGAATGTTTCATCTTCACGCCCAAATGGCGGATGTGGTCGGTGGGTTCGATGAAGGTGCGGCCGACATAGTGGTTGCGGATGATGCCCAGTTCGAACGGGATGCCGGCTTCTTCGGCATAGCCGATCGCCGCCGGCACGCCGCTGTCGGGCACCGGCACCACCACATCGGCGTCGATGGCGCTTTCGCGGGCCAATTGCCGGCCAATGGCTTTGCGGCTGGTGTAGACGGGCATGCCCTCGACCACTGAATCGGGGCGGGCGAAATAGATATATTCAAACACGCAAAAACGGCTGGGTTGCGCGGCAAACGGGCGGATCGAGCGCACCCCCTGATCATTGATCACCACCACCTCGCCGGGCTCCACATCGCGCACGAATTCGGCGCCGATGATGTCGAGCGCGCAGGATTCGCTGGCCAAAACCCAGGTGGGGGCCGCGCCCTGGTTGCCGATACGGCCCAAAATCAGCGGCCGCACGCCCAAGGGATCGCGCGCGCCGATCAGTGAATCATTGGAAAGCGCCACCAGGGAGTAGGCGCCGATCACCTGTTTCAACGCATCGATCAGCCGATCGACGACATTGGAATACAGGCTGATGGCGATCAGATGGATGAAAACTTCGCTATCGGTGCTGGATTGGAACAAACAGCCACGATTGACCAAGGCCCGGCGCAGCGCGATGGCGTTGGTCAGATTGCCATTGTGCCCCACCGCGAGCCCGCCAAAGGCGAAATCGGCATATAGTGGTTGCACGTTGCGCAACACGGTGTCGCCGGTGGTGGCATAGCGATTATGGCCGATGGAATTGCGGCCCGGCAGGCTGGTGATGACCTTGGCGTCGCCGAAATTATCGCCGACCAGTCCCAACCCGCGGTGCATATTGAATTTCTGGCCATCGAACGCCACGATCCCGGTGGCTTCCTGACCGCGATGTTGCAGCGAATGCAACCCCAACGCCGTCAAAGCCGTGGCGTCGGGCGAGTTCCAGATCCCGATCACCCCACATTCTTCGTGGAAGCGGTCGTCGCACGCCTGATCCGCCCAATCCGCCTGATCGGATTCAGAATTGGATTGGATATCGAGGTCGGTCATATATTCGTTCCTCATCACTCGGCCGGGGGGGCGGCGGGCGTTGTCGTGGCGGGCAGCGGTTGCACATGCGGGCGCATCTTCGCGGGCACGGCTTGGATGATCCAAGTGGCCCCTTGATGGATATAAGGCAAGCTGCGGGAATCGCGGATCTCGGTTGACCAATGATCGGACGGCGTGAAGAAGCCGCCGACGATGTAAACGATGGACAGCAAGGCAGCGCCCAGAGCGACGCCGAAGAAAATACCCAAGATGCGATCGAGGGCCGAAAGCAGCGATCCGCGGACCAGGTTGGCCAGGAAATGCGAGATTATCGATAGGGTTATCACAGCGACCAAGAACAAGGCGCCATAACCCGCTACTTCGGAGACGATCCAATTAGAAATCAATCCATGTGTGATCGGTGCAATACGCGGGTAGTAAAAATACGCCACCAATGCGGCCCCCAGCCATGCGCCAATGCCGAGCACCTCGCGGACGAATCCGCGCGCAAAGCCAAGGATCGCCGATAGAGCGATCAGGATAAGCACAATTACATCGACCGGATTCATTGAAATGGCTCTACGATTGGTTCTGGTCGCCTTCTAGAACATGTGATGGCCAGAAGGCCAGGGCTTATGCCGCGAGTCTACGCGGTTGTGTGACAGGAATTTCGGCGTCTGGCGGAAAATATGCTTGGCTATTCGGAAGAAAATTTTGAACACGCCCTCAATGAGGGTGAGTTGTACAAGGTGGAGCACGATGACAAAACAATATCGCAGCCCGATTTTGGCGGCGATCCATGAGACCGCAGAGAATTTGCACGGCATTGGGCTGATCGGCAAGCAAACGATGCGCGAGTTTGATGTTGGGTGTTTGACCGGCGTGGAGCCACTTGACGCGTCGCAAATTCAGGCATTGCGGCTGCGTGAAGGGGCCAGTCAGGCGGTGTTTGCACGCTATTTGAATGTAACGACCGGGCTGGTCAGCCAGTGGGAGCGCGGAGAAAAACATCCCCGGGGTCCGTCCTTGAAGTTGTTGAATCTGGTGCGCAAGAAGGGCTTGGATGCGGTAGCGTGATCGGCGTTTGAAGGGAGAAAAGGTTCAGGCATCGCCGTGAAGGCGGTTGGCTATTCGCTCGCACCCGCCGTGAAGTGGCGCACCAGGTCGGACAGGTGGCCAATTTCCTCAAGCGCCATGCCGTCAACGCCGAGCGGTTTGCGGTTGCCGCGTGCCACGCGCCTCGGCAGCCAGGCTTTTTCAAACCCCAGTTTGGCGGCTTCCTTCAAACGCAGGTCGGCCTGGGCGACCTGACGCACCTCACCCGAAAGCCCGATCTCGCCGAAATAAACCGCGCCAGGGTCGGTGGGCTTGTTGGTGGCCGCCGATGTGATGGCGGCGGCCACGGCCAGATCCGCGGCGGGTTCGGACACCCGCAGCCCGCCGGCGAAGTTCAAATAAACGTCGGTGGCCGCCAGTTTCAGGCCGCAGCGTGATTCCAGCACCGCCAGCAACATGCCCAGCCGCCCGCCATCCCATCCCACCACTGAACGCCGCGGCGTGCCGGCGGGATTGGGGGAGAGCAAGGCTTGCACCTCCATCAGCACCGGGCGGCTGCCTTCGAGCCCCGCGAACACCGCTGATCCCGCAATGTGGCCCCGCCGTTCGGCCAGGAACAGCGCCGAGGGGTTGGGTACCTCGGCCAATCCCTGGTCGGTCATTTCAAACACGCCGATTTCGTCGGTGGCGCCGAAACGGTTCTTCACCGCGCGCAGAATGCGGAATTGATGGCCGCGGTCGCCCTCGAAATACAGTACCGCATCGACCATGTGTTCGAGCACGCGCGGGCCGGCGATGGCGCCGTCCTTGGTAACATGCCCGACCAACACCAGGGCGAACTGGCGCGATTTCGCCAGTCGGATCAGTTCGAAACTGGATGCGCGCACCTGGGCCACCGATCCGGGGGCGCTTTCGATGTTGTCGAGCCACATGGTTTGGATCGAATCGATCACCACGAGACCTAAATTTTCGTTGTCTTCCAATGATTTGGCGATGTCGCGCACGTTGATCGCGGCAGCCAGCCCGATCGGCGAGGCGGATAATCCCAGGCGGCGGGCGCGCAGCCGCACCTGATCGACCGATTCTTCGCCCGAGATATACAGCACGCGGCTGTTGGTTTGCCGCACTGCCAGGCGGCTGGCGACTTGCAACAATAAAGTGGATTTGCCGATCCCTGGGTCGCCCGCCACCAACACCACCGATCCGGGCACGAAACCACCGCCCAGCACGCGATCGAGTTCGTTGATGCCCACCTCGGCACGGGCCGGGGGCGCCGCCTGACCCGCCAGCCCGACAAACTCGATTGTTCGCATCGCG
>JAJZHU010000181.1 GCA_021798375.1 Pseudomonadota bacterium
ATGATCGAATTCCCGCCAATGGCTGATTTCCGCCAAAGCCTTGTCCATCCGCTCCTCGATCACCGCGGCGCTGTCGGTGCCGCGCCCATGCAACCGCTGCCGCAACGCCGCCAACGACGGCGGCAATACAAACACCCCCACCACATCTTGCGGCATCGCCGCGCGCAACTGCCGGAACCCCTGCCAATCAATGTCGAAGATCATGTCGTACCCACCGGCCAGCGCCTTTTCCACCAATGCTTTCGGCGTGCCATAGCAACGATCGAACACCGTCGCCCATTCGGCAAATTCCCCCGCCGCCGCCATATCGGCGAATTGCTCGGCGGAGCGAAAGAAATAATCCACCCCCTCCTGCTCGCCGGGCCGCGGTGGGCGCGTGGTCACGCTGACGGAATTGACCAACCCCGCCTCGCGCGCCCGCAGCGCCTTGGCGATGGTGCTTTTGCCCGCCCCGCTGGGCGCCGACAGCACCAGGCAGACGCCGCGCCGGGTCAACAGATCACTCGACATTCTGCACCTGTTCGCGCATTTGCTCGATCGCCGCCTTCAACTGCAACCCCACCGAGGTCAGCGGCACCGAGGCCGATTTGCTGCACAACGTATTGGTTTCGCGCACGAATTCCTGTGTCAGAAAATCGAACCGCCGCCCCACCGCCCCGGCTTCGGCGAGCAACCCCCTGGCCGCCTCGATGTGCGCGCCCAACCGGTCCAATTCCTCGCGCACGTCCGAGCGCGCCGCCAGCACCGCAACCTCTTGCGCGATGCGTTCCTCCGGCAGCGCCGGCAATTGACCCAAAAGCGCCTGAACCTGTTCCAACATCCGGGCCTGCTGGATCGTCGGCTGATCGGCCGCCAGCACAATCGCCTCGGCGTGCAACGCCGCGATCTCGTTCACTTGCGCCGCGATCATCGCCTCGGTGCGCGTGCCCTCGGCGGCCCTGGTCGCCACCAACTGCGCCAACGCCTGCTCGAACGCGGACCGCAATGTCTGCATCCGCTGTTCGGTCGCCGCCTCGTCGATTTCGTCCACGCCGCCGGCCCGCATCACCCCCGGCAGCGCCAAAAGCGCCTCGGCTTGCGGTGGTGCGCAACCGGGAATCCGCGCGGCCAGCGCCAAAGCCCGTTGCAACATTTGCTCCAGCACCGCTTCATCCAGCGCCACCTTGGGCGTGTCGTCGCGCTTCACCGCCAGATTGATGGTGACATTGCCACGCTTCAACACCGCCCCCGCCCGCTCGCGGATAAACGGCTCCAGCGCATCGAACCCGCCCGGCAATCGCAACCGCAGATCCAGCCCGCGCCCGTTCACGCTGCGCAGTTCGAATACGAACGCCATTGCGCCAATCAGCCCTTCGCTGCGGGCAAACCCAGTCATCGAGTATATTTGCTTCTTCATGGCGCGTTGTTAGCAGATGTGCGTTAATCCCGGAACCATGTATGCAAACCAAACCATTCTCATCACCGGCGCGTCCTCCGGCCTGGGCCGCGAGCTGGCGCTGCAGCTCGCGGCACCCAACGTCTGTTTGCATCTGCTCGGCCGCGATGCGGCGCGGCTGGGCGAAACCGTCGGCCTCTGCCGCGCCAAGGGGGCGGTGGTGGTGCCGTGCCAAATCAACGTCACCGACCGTGCCGCGATGGCGCAATGGATCGGCCAGATCGATCAGCTCGATCTGGTGATCGCCAACGCCGGCATCTCCGGCGGCACCCATGGCGGCGACGCCGAATCCCCCGCGCGAATCCGCGCCATTTTCGCCACCAATCTCGACGGCGCGCTCAACACCGTGCTGCCCGCGCTCGAACAAATGGCCCGTCAGCCCATCGCCGCCAACGGCTGGCGCGGACGCATCGCCGTCATCGCCTCGATCGCCGGCTTCATCGCCCTGCCGCACAGCCCCAGCTATTGCGCCTCCAAAGCCGCCATCGATCGCTGGACCGTCGCCTCGGCCCCGCAAGCCCGCAAGCGCGGCGTGCGCCTGGTTTCCATCTGCCCCGGTTACATCCGCACCCCGATGACGGCCAGAAACCGCTTCCCCATGCCCGGCCTGATGAACGCCGGGCGCGCCGCCCGATTGATCCTGCAAGGACTGGCGAGCCGCCAGGATCGCGTCACTTTCCCCGCCTGGTTCGGCCTGTTCACCCGCCTCGCCAGCCTGCTGCCCCAACGATTTATAGAAAAAATTACAAAAAAAGTGCCCGATAAGCTCTAGATTGACCCACATCAAAGCAACTCACGCAACAAACGAGCATGTTCCGCCTCGTTGATCGATTCCCAAACTTACGGCGCCCTTCGTGGCGCCGTTCCTTTGTTTGGGGGGTTGCACCGCGCACAATCGTCCAAACCACCTCATTCCGATTCCAGCCATCAGCCTCCGCGTAATAAGACTGGCTTATGCCGCCGTCATGCGCTACAAGCCGCCCGCAACATACGTCGGGTCGTGCATCCAATGTATGCGCGCGTCTCGTTTCTATAAGCAGGTGCGCGATAACGGGAGCAGGCCGCAAGGTCCGCATACCGCCAGCTTCTACCCCGCACACCACTTAGCGCCGCTTGCCGCGCCGACAGACGCGCCCAGGAGGCGCATTTAATCTATGAGTCACTTAGCTCCCATCGTGCCTTCGTTTGCAGAACTTCTGCTCAATCCCAAACTCCTCGAAGCATTGTCGCGCGAAGGCTATACCTCGCCGACGCCGATTCAGGCGCAAGCCATCCCGAAATTGCTCGAAGGCCGCGATCTGCTCGGTCTGGCGCAGACCGGCACCGGCAAAACCGCCGCGTTCCTTCTGCCCATCCTGCACCGCCTCGCCGCCAACCGCCGTCCGGCTGCCCCCCGCTGCGCCAACGTGCTGATCCTGGCGCCAACCCGCGAGCTTGCCTCGCAGATCGACCAGAGCATTGCCGCCTATGGCCGCAATCTCGGCATGACCCACACCGTGGTATTTGGCGGCGTCAGCCAGTTCCATCAGGTCGCGGCCATGCGCCGCGGCGTCGATTTCCTGGTGGCCACACCCGGCCGTCTGCTCGATCTGGTGAACCAGGGCCATATTGATCTAAGTAAAACCCATGTCCTGGTGCTCGACGAAGCCGATCACATGCTCGACATGGGCTTTGTAAAGCCGATCCGTCAGACCGTGGCGCTGATGCCGACCGACCGCCAAACCCTGCTGTTCTCGGCCACCATGCCCGAAGCCATCGCCGCCCTGGCCTCCAGCCTGCTGCGCAATCCGGCGCGGGTGGAAGTCACCCCGCCCGCCACGATGGTGGAAAAGATCGGCCAGAGCGTCATGTTCACCGACGCCAAAGACAAGCTGACGTTGCTCAAGATGCTGGTAAAACCGGCCGAAGTAAGCCGCGCCATCATTTTCACCCTGACCAAAAACACCGCCAACAAGGTGGCCGAGGCACTGACGCTGGCCGGATCCCCGGCGGAAGCCATCCACGGCAACAAATCACAGGGTCAACGGGAGCGTGCGCTCGCCGGTTTCAAATCGGGCGCGGTTCGCGTGCTGGTCGCCACCGACATTGCTTCACGCGGCATCGATGTCGATGACATCAGCCATGTGTTCAATTATGACCTGCCGAACATCGCCGAAAGCTATGTCCACCGCATCGGCCGCACGGCGCGGGCCGGGCGCAAAGGTCTGGCGGTCACATTGTGCGAACCCGAACACCGCGCCTGGCTGCACGCCATCGAACGCACCATCGGCCAGGCCGTGCCCGTGGAGATGAACCACCCCTATCACTCGGAGGCCGCGCGTCTATCGACGATGAAGCCGCCGGTACTGGGTGGCGGCGGACGCAACCAGGGCCGGCAAGCACCCCGGCAGGCGCCGCGGCAAAATACCGCCAAAGGGGCACCGCGCACGCAGAGTCGCAAACCCAGATAAGCCGATCCTTTACAGGGTGTGAAACCGCTTTGGCACACCCTGTAACAGCCCGCCGGTTCCCATCGTCCTGATATCGGCCGATGTGACCGGCAGCCCTGCGGCGAGCCGCCGCAACACCAAATCCACCCCGTTCAGCTTGGCCGAACGCGCGCATCCGGGCAACCCGATCACCGGCACGCCGCGCGCCCGGGCCAGCAGCATCAGATTGCCGGGATAAACCGGCATGCCGAAATGCTCGATCTCGCCGCCGCACGCAACAATGGCGGCGGGGACAACATCGCGCCGATCGACACAGGCAGCAGCCCCCGCGATCAACAACAACGTGCATTCGCGGGCCAGCGCTTCCAGGATGGCGGCGGCCAACGGCTCCTGCTCGTGCGGGCAACGCTGCTCGGACAGCCATTCGCCACCCAACTCCTCGATGCGGGTGCGGCTGACGGCGAAGAAGGCGTCACCGCTGTTTTCCTTGCCGGCGAGGGTGGTGACGATGATCGCCACTTTTTGCGGCAGCAACGGCCTGACCGCAATCAGCTTGCCGCCACCCGGATCAGCCATTTGCAGGCAATTCCGCACGATCTGTTGCGGCACGGCGAAGGGGATGATCTTGACGCTGGCCACCATTTGTCCCGGCTCGACCAATTCCCAAGGGGCAACGGTGGCAAGCGTGACCGCCTCGTGGACGCAATTCAGCGCATCCACCCTGCCGCGATCGATCTCCACCACGCCGCGCACCGACGCCAACAGATTGCAACGGCCGGTGACCGCCAGGCCGCGGTTGAGACCGTCGCCCATGATCGCGCCCGCGATCTCATCCGCCGCCTGATCCTCCGTGAGATCGTCCGGCTCCAACCGGATGCCGGTGACATGGCTGCGTCCGGCGGCACGCAAGCGGGCCAGATCGGCAGCACCCAGACGGCGGCCCTTTTTCAAGGTTCCATCAGGCAACGGCAAGGAATGAGCGAGGATCACGCCGTCGGCGGCACCGAGCGGGAAATCATCGAAGATCATGGCCGCACACGCCGCCGGCCATGGCGAGCGCCCACGATCTCGGCCAGCACGGAAACGGCGATTTCGCCCGGTGTGCGCGCCCCCAGATCAAGCCCCACCGGCCCTGCGATACGCGCGATCTGATCGACGGTGAATCCGGCGGACGCCAGGCGCTCCTTGCGCTGATTATGGGTCCGCGCGCTACCTAGCGCGCCGATGAAAAAGGCCGGTGAACGCAGTGCGGCGATCAGGCCGGGATCATCGATCTTGGGGTCGTGGGTCAGTGTCACCACGGCGGTGCGCTCGGTCGGCGGCAGCGCGGCAAGCGCCTTTTGCGGCCATTCACCCACCAAACCGACGCCGGGAAAGCGTTCCGGCGTGGCAAAGGCGCCGCGCGGGTCGATCACGGTAACGGCAAATCCCGCCATCTCGGCCATCGGCACCAGGGCCTGGGAAATA
>JAJZHU010000182.1 GCA_021798375.1 Pseudomonadota bacterium
GGTTACAATGGCATCCAGAATTTCTGATCGACCCGGGCGACCGGGCGATCTTCCAAGCATTCATCAAGGCAGCCCAATGACCGACGAAGCCGAAACCGCACCCGTTGATGATGTAAAGGGCGAGCGGATCGCCAAATTCCTCGCCCGCGCCGGCATCGCCAGCCGCCGCGACGCGGAAAAGCTGCTCGAACAACGCGCCGTGCGGTTGAACGGCGACGTTGTCACCCACCCGGCCACCTTCGTGAAGCCCGGCGACAAATTGACGGTCAAGGGCGTGCCGGTGGCCGAACCCGAACGCACCCGCCTGTGGCGCTATAACAAGCCCGAGGGCTTGGTGACCACCCACCGCGACCCCGAAGGCCGCCCCACCGTGTTCGACAAGCTGCCGCCCTTCATGCCGCGCGTCGTCTCGGTCGGCCGTCTCGATCTCAACAGCGAAGGCTTGCTGCTGCTGACCAACGATGGCGCGCTGGCCCGCAAGCTCGAACTTCCCGCCAACGGATGGACCCGCCGCTATCGCGTGCGCATCTTTGGCAGCCCGGATCAATCGGATCTCGATAAACTCGCCAAAGGCATCACGATTGAAGGGGTGAACTACCGTAGCATCATTGCCGAACTCGACAGCCGCAATGGCGACAACAGTTGGATTACGGTATCGCTGCAAGAAGGCCGCAACCGCGAAATTCGCCGCGTGATGGGGCATCTGGGGTGGCGGGTTTCGCGGCTGATCCGTGTGGCTTATGGGCCGTTTCAGTTGGGAAAATTGGAGAGTGGGATGGTGGATGAGGTGAGTCAGAAGATTCTGAAGGAGCAGATTCCACCGGATAAGAAATAAGAATCTCGTTTAAACCGTTAATAATTTAAGAGCGACGCCATGCGTATTATTGCGGGGGCCAACAAGGGGAAAATACTTATTGCTCCCGCCGGCGCCAACACGCGGCCCACCGCCGATCGCGCGCGACAGGCGTTGTTCGATATGATCATGCATGCAAGCTGGGGCGGACGTGATCTGATCGAAGGCGCCGCCGTGCTGGATGCCTTCGCCGGAACCGGCGCGCTGGGGCTTGAGGCCCTCTCGCGCGGTGGTGGATTTTGCCACTTCATCGAACAGGACAAAGCCGCCCTGGCCGCCCTGCGCGCCAATATCGCCACCTGCAAACGTGGCGACGTGCGCGTGTGGGACGCCAATGCCCTGACTCCGCCCAAAGGCACGGCCTGCGCCCTGGTGTTCCTCGATCCGCCCTATCACCGAAATCTGGTGCAAGCGGCCGTGCCCAAATTAACCGCATCGGGCTGGATCGCCCCGGGCAGCATCGTGGTGGCCGAAACCGCCCGCGACGAAGCCGCCCCCACCGGGCAGGGGTTATTGGCCGATCGAACGCATGGTGCCGCGCGGATATGGGTTTGGCAGGCATAACCCGCTGGGCGATTATAGTAGTTTCGTGCCGAATTTTGGCGTATGGGGGGACTTTAAATTCGGACAATGCGCAAAATGAAAGTCGCTATGTTCGATCTGTCATGAATAAGCGCCGGTCAATTTGATTTTTGTCAAGATGAAGCCGGGCGCCGGCAGTATGGTGACGCCCGTTGTTGATCGCAAAAAGGACGGTATCTGACGATGGAGAATCCTCAGAGATTTATGATCACAGCCAAAGATGAGTGTGGCGTCCAGTTGGTTGTAGAGACCAGTAACCACCTGATCGCCATGAACCTGATGGAAGCCTGGAAGCAATGCGGCTTTACGGAGATTATGTTAAGCGAGGCCCCCGCATTCGCCGACCGGGTGACGCTCGACGCATCGGACGCTGAAAACCGTTCGCGTGAGGTGCCGGCGGGCTACCGCAGGGCGTCGGCTGGATAGTGGGTGGCGACGACCATTCGGACCGCATTGCATGGGCCCGCAACCATACTCGATCAGCCTTTCTTCACCACCGGCGGCAGATCCAATTTGATCGACAATTCCTTCAACCTTGCCGCGGGCACTTCGGCCGGCGCGTGCATCAGCAGATCCTCGCCTTGTTGATTTAGCGGGAACAGGATCACTTCGCGTATGTTGGGTTCATCGGCCAGCAGCATCACCATGCGGTCCACGCCTGGCGCGGCGCCGCCATGCGGGGGGGCGCCGTAGCGGAAGGCGTTGAGCATGCCGCCGAAGCGGGCTTCCACTTCTTCCTCGCCGTATCCGGCGATGCGGAAGGCTTCGATCATGATGTCGGGGCGATGGTTGCGAATGGCGCCCGAGGATAGTTCGATGCCGTTGCAGACGATGTCGTATTGAAAGGCTTTGATGGTCAGCGGGTCTTGGCCCAGCAGTGCTTCCATGCCGCCTTGGGGCATCGAGAACGGGTTGTGGCTGAAATCGATCAGGCCGGTGTCTTCGTTCAGTTCGTACATCGGGAAATCGGTGACCCAGCAGAAACGGAAATCGCCTTCGGCGATCAGGCCGAGTTCATTGCCCAGGCGCGTGCGCACAAGGCCCGCGAATTTGGCGGCTTCCAATTCCTTGCCGGCGGCGAAGAACACGGCATCGCCCGCCGAAAGCCCGCAGGCGACGCGGATGGCTTCGGCGCGTTCGGCTTGCAGGTTTTTGGCGATCGGCCCTTTGGCGCCCTCGGCATCGAAACTGATATAGCCCAAACCGCCCGCGCCGCTTTCGCGCGCCCATTCATTCAATTTATCAAAGAACGAGCGCGGTTTGCTGGCGGCGCCCGGTGCGGGAATGGCGCGCACCACGCCGCCCGCCGCCACGATCTTGGCGAACAGACCGAAACCGGACTGGTCAAAATGCGAGGTGACATCGGTGATTTTCAGCGGGTTACGCAGATCTGGCTTGTCGGATCCATATTCCAGCATCGAAACATCATACGGGATTCGCACGAAGGGCGGTTTGGAAACACCGCGTCCATTGGCGAATTCCTCGAACACCGATGCCATCACGGGTTCGATCGTGTTGAACACATCTTCCTGCGTGACAAAGCTCATTTCAAAATCGAGCTGATAAAACTCGCCGGGCGAGCGATCGGCGCGGCTGGCTTCATCGCGGAAACACGGCGCGATTTGGAAATAGCGATCGAACCCGGCCACCATCAGCAATTGTTTGAACTGCTGCGGTGCTTGCGGCAAAGCGTAGAATTTGCCGGGATGATTGCGCGCGGGCACGAGGAAATCGCGCGCGCCTTCGGGAGAAGACGCGGTGAGGATCGGGGTTTGAAATTCGGTAAATCCCGCTCCGATCATATGGCGGCGCAGGCTTGCGATCACTTTTGCGCGCAGCATCATGTTCTGATGCACCTTGTCGCGGCGCAGATCGATATAGCGGTATTTCAATCGCAATTCGTCGGGGTAGGATTCGTGCCCGGCGACTTGCAACGGCAACACCGCGGCGGTGGATTGCACTTCCAGCGTGGCCGCCTGCACTTCGATTTCGCCGGTGGGCAATTTGGGGTTCACGGTGGCGCCTTCGCGCGGCACCACGCGGCCGGTGACGGTGATCACGCTTTCAGGGCGCAGCTTTTCGGCTTCGTCGAACACGGCCCCGCCCGAGGGGATGACGATCTGCGTCAGGCCGTAATGATCGCGCAGATCGATGAACAGCAGGCCGCCATGGTCGCGCTTGCTATGCACCCATCCGGAAAGCCGCACATCGGCGCCCGCATCGGTTGCGCGCAATTGGCCACAATGGTGAGAGCGATAGGCGTGCATGGCTTGATCCTCGGGTAAATAGAGCGCCGCACCAAAACCCTGGGCCATGCGGGTGTCAAGCCTTTATCGCGCGCCGGCGCCATTTGCTGCCTGTCCAAATGGCTCGGCTCATGTTAGGAGCCGTTATGGCCAAACCGACATCGAATCCCTTTCCGCCGCTGCAATTCATCACCGCCACCGAAGATTTGGCCGCTCTATGCGCGCGGCTGGCGGATGAAACCTTTATCACCATCGACACCGAATTCCTGCGCGAGCGCACCTACTACCCCGAATTGTGTCTGGTGCAGATCGCGGGCCAGAGCGAACTGGCGGTTATCGATGCGTTGGCGCCGGGGTTGGATCTGGCGCCGCTGGGCGAATTGATGGCGCTGCCCGCGCTGCGCAAGGTCTTTCATGCCGCCCGCCAAGACGTTGAAATATTTCTGAATATTTTCGGCGCCGTGCCTCTCGACATTTTCGATACGCAAATCGCGGCGATGGTGGCGGGTTATGGCGATCAGGTCGGTTACGACAGTCTGGTGCAATCCGTCACCGGCGGTCAGATCGACAAGGCGCATCGTTTCAGCGATTGGTCGGCCCGGCCGCTGTCGCCCGCGCAGTTGAACTACGCCGCCGCCGATGTGACTTATCTGCGCCAGGTTTACGAACGTCTGTGCGAACGGCTCGACCGCGAAGGCCGCCTGGAATGGGTGGCGGAGGAGATGGCCGAGCTGGCCGATCCCAACACCTATCGCGCCGACCCCGAAACCATGTGGGAACGCCTGCGCCCGCGCACCAACAACCGCCGCATGTTGGGGTTGCTGCAGGCGATCTGCGCCTGGCGCGAGCGGGAGGCGCAGCGGGTCAATATCCCGCGCCAGCGTTTGCTCAAGGATGAATCGCTGCTGGAAATCGCGGCCACCGCACCCACCAATGCCGATAGCCTCGCCCGCGTGCGCGGCATCAGCAAGGGCTTTGCCGAGGGCAAAAGCGGGCAGGGGCTGCTTGCCGCGTTGCAGGCCGCCCACAGCCGCGCCGACGAGGACCTGCCGCAACCGCCCAATTCCAAAGAAGGTCCCCGCCCGTCGCCGGCGTTGGTGGCGTTGTTGAAGGTTTTGCTGGCCGCCAAAGCGGAAACCCATAATGTGGCGGCGAAACTGATCGCCTCGTCGGATGATCTGGATCGCCTGGCGGCGGAGGACGCGCCCGAAATTCCGGCGCTGCACGGCTGGCGATATGAATTATTCGGCGCCGACGCGCAGGCGTTGAAGGCGGGCGAGATCGCGCTTGGGGTGAATGGGAAGAAGATCAAGTTGATTAAAAGTCAGGCCAACGGCGGTTAAGCATCTTCTTTTTGTGTAACTCCCAAACTGGCGTCATTGCCGCGCTTCGCGCGCAATTTTCTTGGCGATGGCTTGGGAGTTATCTTTTTGTTCGCAACATAATACCAGACCGCGTAGAGACTGACCCTTGTGACGTCGTCATCAACTCACTTGGTGTCGTTTGTCCGAACGGGTTTTGTGCGGCGGAGCCATGGATAAGTGGCCCGCCTGCGCCAGACTCTTGACGGTCGCTTCGGCGGGCCACTTATCC
>JAJZHU010000183.1 GCA_021798375.1 Pseudomonadota bacterium
GGATCGGAATGGTCGGGCTGGGTTTGGTTTTGGCAAGCTGCACGAACACGCCGGCCCCCGCGCCTGCCGCGCCGCCGCCGCCCAAGCCCGCTACGGCTGAAACGAGCTATGATCTGAGCGGTCAATCCAGTTCGTGTGCCGCGCCG
The DNA here is from genome assembly GCA_021798375.1 of Pseudomonadota bacterium. Classification (GTDB taxonomy): domain Bacteria; phylum Pseudomonadota; class Alphaproteobacteria; order Acetobacterales; family Acetobacteraceae; genus JAJZHU01. The sequence continues at coordinate 147 of JAJZHU010000183.1, forward strand.
GTGATATTGCATCTCGCCGATGGAGTGCCGCAGCATCTTTCGCTTGTCATCACCAACGATGGCGGCTGGTGCGCTTTGCGACTTTTGCACGGGGACCGCGATTTCGATGCCGGCTTGCTGCCGGTCATTCCGCACCACGGCATCGTGTTTATCCATAAGGTCGCCGGCTTCACCCGCGTCGATTACACGCCGAACGCGGGCTATGCGGGCATGGATCACTTTGAAGTAAAAATGCTGCCGGGTTACTTGCTGGTGCAGGTGGACGTAACGGTAAAGGGGCGTTTTGCCCCCAAATCTTAATTTTTCACCCACTCGCTCAAGGCGCGAGCGGTCGCCTCCGGCTGCTCGAGCGTGGTCATGTGGCCCGAATCCTCGATCACCACCAGCCTTGCGCCGGCGATCAGACCGGCCATTTCTTCGTGTTGCCTCAGCGGGCTCCATTGATCCTGGCGTCCGACCAGCACCAGGGTGGGGCAGGTGATGGTGGCGAGCACCGGCCGCGCGTCGGGACGATCGAGTAGCGCCTTGATTTGCCGCGCGTGCTGGTCCGGGGTGGCGCGCAGCACCATCTGGCGCATCGGCGCCAACAATGCCGCGTCCTGGCTGCGGCGTGGATCGACCATCGGCGGCAGCCATACGTCGGCCAATGCCGCCATGCCCTCGTTAAAGGCGAGATCGATCAGGCGCTGGCGCTTTTGGACCTCGCCAGGCTGCTGCGGGTGAATGCCGGTGTCGAGCAATGCCAATTTTACAATGCGTTCCGGGGCCAGACGCCACATCTCAAGCGCCACGCGCCCGCCCATCGAATGGCCGATCACGATCAGCGGGCCGGTGGCCAGATCGAGCGCCGATCGGGCCATGGCGGCAATCGAATCCTGGGTTGAAAAATCGGCGACGACCACGGGGGCGAAGGGTTCCAAGGCGGCGCGCTGGGTTTCCCACACGCTGGCATCGCACAATAATCCGGGCAGTAGAACAACGGTGGCGGACATTTGGTCCCTCGATCGATGGTGTTTGCAGACGATGCTACATGAAACAGTGCCGCCGAACAGGGGCCAACACGAACATTGGTGATTTTGGTCGGCATTGCCCCGGCGTAATATTGCACCGCAACATTTTGCCGGGGTGAATCGCATATCGGTATCTCGCAGATCATCTTTGTGATTCCAATATGTTCCAAATTGTTTTACACTTGATGTCTCGACAAGGAGCTCCAACATGGATGTTGTCCGTTCCGTGAAGCGCGGTTTGCTGGCGGCCTTGTGGCCGGTGGTGTTGATGGCGGTCACGGTCTATTTTGGCTGGTATGGGCTGAATGGGGCGCATGGGCAAAAGGCCCTGCCGCAGCGCGAGGTTTTATTGGCCGCGGCACGGGCGGATCTGGCCAAGGCGCAGACTGAACACGATGGCTGGCAGCAAAAGGTCGCTTCGCTGAAGGCGGCGCATTTGGACCCGGATATGCTGGACGAGCGGGCGCGCACAGTGTTGAATATGGCCAAACCCGACGAGATTGTCGTGCCCTATGCCAAGAACAACCCGCTTTATTGACACTTAACGGCGATAAATTCGCCTCCGGGAGCGCGACGTTCAGGCTTTTTCGTCGATTTTTACGGCAATTTTCGATCTTTTCTAGCCGCTTTGGCGGAATGATCGGTCGCTCACAAAGCGATTTGCGCAACCTCCTGTGCCGTGGATTCGGCTGGCGGAAGCTCCAGCAAGGCGGTTAACCGATTTTCGGTTAACGCCGCCATCGCATTGCAACATAACGAAATTCGTCACCGGTTTGGCTTGTGGTTGGGGCAAAGACGGGCTATTTCCCTTGCACCGCAATCGGATCCAGGAGCGAAACACGGCATGGCGCAAGCAGCCGAAGCGCGTAAGCGCGGCAAAAACCGGGAAGAAGCGATGGGAAAAGATCAGCTTCTGAAAGCCTATCGAGATATGCTGCTCATCCGACGATTTGAAGAAAAGGCCGGCCAGCTTTATGGCATGGGTCTGATCGGCGGCTTCTGCCATCTTTATATCGGCCAGGAGGCCGTGGTGGTGGGGATGCAGTCGGCCTTGGGCGAGGGAGATGAAATCATCACCTCCTACCGCGATCACGGGCATATGTTGGCCGCCGGGATGCAGGCGCGTGGCGTGATGGCCGAACTGACCGGCCGTTCGGGCGGCTATTCGCACGGCAAGGGCGGCTCGATGCATATGTTCAGCAAGGAACGCAATTTCTTTGGCGGTCATGGCATTGTCGGCGCGCAGGTCTCGCTTGGCGCGGGCCTGGCTTTCTCGAACTGGTATCGTGGCAATGATCGCGTTGGCGTGGCCTATATGGGTGACGGCGCATCGAACCAGGGGCAGGTTTACGAAAGTTTCAATTTCGCGACATTGCTGAAGCTGCCGTGCATTTTCGTGATCGAAAATAATGTTTACGGCATGGGCACGGCGATTAATCGTTCTTCGGCCTCGCGGGATTTATCGCAAAACGGCGTGCCTTGGGGTATGCCCGGCGTGAAAATCGATGGCATGGATGTCGTCGCGGTGCGCGAAGCCGCCGACATTGCCGTGGCGCATTGCCGCGCCGGCCTCGGCCCCTATCTGATCGAATTCATGACCTATCGTTATCGTGGCCATTCGATGTCGGATCCGGCCAAATACCGCACCCGCGAGGAAGTGCAAAAGATGCGCACCGAACGCGATCCGATCGAAGGCGCGCGCGCCAAGCTGGTGTCTTTGGGCACCGACGAAGCCGCTTTCAAAGCCATCGACGACGATGTGAAAAAGATCGTGCAGGACGCCGCCGATTTTGCCCAGACCTCCCCCGAGCCCGATCCTTCGGAACTCTGGACCGACATCTTGTTGGAAGGCTGAGAGACCATGCCCCAAATTTTGATGCCCGCCCTCTCGCCCACCATGACCGAGGGCAAGCTCGCCCGTTGGCTTAAAAAGGTCGGCGATGATGTAAAATCGGGCGACGTGATCGCCGAGATCGAAACCGACAAGGCGACCATGGAAGTGGAAGCCGTCGATGAAGGCACGCTGACCAAGATCCTGGTGCCGGAAGGCACCGAAGGCGTGCCGGTGAATACACCGATCGCCGTGATCGGCGCCGATGACGCGGTGGCCGCGGCGCCCGTGGCTCGGGCGCAAACACCCGTCGTCGCCGCCGCCGAGCCAGTGGCGGCCCCTGTTGTCGCGGCCCCGGCGGCGGTTGCCGCGCCCGAAGAAAAAGATTGGGGTCCCACCAAACCGACCACGGTTCGGGTGGCTCTGCGCGATGCCATGGCGCTTGAGATGCGCCGTGACAAAGACGTGTTCCTGATGGGCGAGGAAGTGGCCGAATATCAGGGCGCTTACAAAATCTCGGAAGGGCTGCTCGATGAATTCGGCCCGCGCCGGGTGATCGATACCCCGATCACCGAGCACGGCTTCACCGGCGTTGCCGTTGGCGCCGCCATGAATGGCCTGCGTCCGATCGTCGAGTTCATGACCTTCAATTTCGCCATGCAGGCGGTCGATCACATCATCAATTCGGCGGCCAAGACATTATATATGTCGGGTGGTCAGATGGGTTGCCCGATCGTGTTCCGTGGCCCCAACGGCGCCGCTTCGCGCGTGGGCGCGCAGCACAGCCAATGCTATGCCAGTTGGTATGCGCATGTTCCCGGCCTGAAGGTCGTCGCGCCTTACAGCTCGGCGGATGCCAAGGGCTTGCTCAGGGCGGCGATTCGCGATCCGAACCCGGTGGTGTTTCTTGAAAACGAAATGCTTTATGGGCAGACGTTTGAATGCCCGATCGATGAAGATTTCATCCTGCCGATCGGCAAGGCCAAAATCGAGCGCGTGGGCACGGATGTGACCATCGTGGCTTTCTCGGTGATGGTCGGCGTGGCTTTGAAGGCCGCCGAGGCATTGGCTGGCGAAGGCATCTCGGCCGAGGTGATCAATCTGCGTACGCTGCGTCCCTTGGATACCGAAACCGTGGTCAATAGCGTGAAAAAGACCAGCCGTCTGGTAAGCGTTGAAGAAGGCTGGCCGTTCGCCGGCATCGGCGCGGAAGTGGCGATGCAGGTGATCGAAGGCGCATTCGATTATCTCGATGCACCGCCGGTGCGCGTGCATGGGCTGGATGTGCCGTTGCCTTATGCTGCCAATTTGGAAAAACTCGCGCTGCCGCAGCCGGATTGGGTTGTGGCCGCGGTCAAGAAAATCATCTGAGCGGAGGAAGAAAACATGGCAATCAACATTCTGATGCCCGCGCTTTCGCCTACGATGACCGAGGGCACCTTGGCGCGTTGGCTGAAAAAAGAAGGCGACGCGGTCAAGGCGGGCGATGTGATCGCCGAGATCGAAACCGACAAGGCGACCATGGAAGTGGAAGCGGTCGATGAAGGCGTGCTGGGCAAGATATTGGTTGCCGGCGGCACCGAGCATGTGAAGGTCAATGCGCCCATCGCCATTTTGGTGGCGGAAGGCGAGGCGGTGCCCTCTGGTGCCGCACCTGCACCTGCCGCTCCCGTGGCGGCTTCCGCCGCGGCCCCGGTTCCGGCTCCTGTCGCGGCTGCGGCTCCGGCGGCTCAGGCTCCGGCGGCTCAGGCTCCGGCGACGGCTGGCGCGCGCGTGTTCGCATCGCCGTTGGCCAAGCGTTTGGCGCAGGCGGCCGGATTGCCGCTGGCTTCGATCAAGGGCACGGGTCCGAACGGACGCATCGTGCGGGCGGATGTTGAAAGCGCCCAAGCGGCTCCGGTGGCGGCTGTTGCGGCGGCGCCTGCCGCCGTGATGGCGGCTCCGGCCGGGGCGGTGGCAGTGTATCGTCCGGCGGCGATTCCCATCACCGCACCGCACAAAGCCGTGCCGAACAGCACGATGCGCAAAACCATCGCCAAGCGTTTGGCGGAATCCAAAAGCTTTGTGCCGCATTTCTATGTATCGATGGACATCGAACTCGACGCATTGCTGAAATTGCGTGCCGACCTGAACGCCCGCTCGGCCAAAGACGGCCCCGGCGCGTTCAAGCTTTCGGTCAACGACCTGATCATCAAGGCCGCCGCCATCGCCCTGCGGCGGATGCCCAAGGTCAACGCCAGCTACACCGAGGAAGCGACGTTGTTCTATGACGATGTGGATATTTCG
>JAJZHU010000184.1 GCA_021798375.1 Pseudomonadota bacterium
CTGCGTGTTTATTAATTGCAAGCCACGCTAGGAAGTTTGCCCAGGCCGGTCAATCCGAATTATTCACAAGTTAATCATTCCCGGCGTTCCCAATAGCTCCACAGGGAAGAAAAAACTTTCCATAAGGGAACAGAAGATTTTTCTATCTCATTGCCCGTGTAACGCACTTACGATGGTTTGCGTATTATACCGCACCATTGCCAGATAACTCCCTGCCGGGCCGTCCGGACGCGACAGCGAATCCGCATAAAGCGTGCCGCCGATCCTCGCACCCGTTTCGTTTGCCAGCGATTGCAACAGCGCCGGATTGGTCAGGTTTTCCAAAAACACCACTTCACCGCGGGCGGCGCGCAGGCGCGTGGCGAGGGCGGCGAATTCCTCGGCCGATGGCTCCGCGTCTTCGATCCCGCGCACCGGCAGGATTTGCAGCCCATAGCGGGCGGCGTAATAGCCGAACGCATCATGGCTGGTGACGATGTGGCGTTGCGCCACGGGTACGCCGGCGAATTGCGACAGGCACCATTGATCGAGGGCACGGATCCGCGCGATATAGGCGCTGGCGCGGGCGGTGATGCCCGGCACCTGCGATAGGCCCGCGGCAATCGCCTGCACATATAAAATCCCGTTCAACGGATTCTGCCAGGCGTGCGGATCGGTGATGCCGCCCGGCAGTTGGCGTGGGACGACGGCGGCGCCGGCCACGATCACCCTGGCCTTGCTGCCGCTGGCCTCGACCAGCCGGTTCATCCAGCGATCCAGCCCCAGCCCGTTCAGCACCACCGCATCGGCGCGGGCGAGCTTTTCCAGATCGCTCGGACGGGGTTCATATTCATGCACATCGCCGCCCAGCGCCACGATACTATCGACACTGGCCGTATCGCCTACCAAATTCCGCACCATATCGGCCAGGACGCTGAAACTTGCGACGATCCGCAGGGGCCTGGTTTCGGCGCGAACAGGCAGTAATAACAACGGCGTAAGAAAGATTGAACGGCGCAGCATGAAATCGGGCTCCGGGGTGATCCACCATATCATATTTTGTTCCCCCCTGGCGCAAGCCCCGCTGGTGTCCTATGTGCAGAGAGTCGATTTTGCACGAGACCAACGCGATGGACGCTGACATTTTCTCTCAACCGCTGTTGTCGCTATGCGCCGCCACCTGGACCAGTTTGCTGCGCGAGGCCGAGAATGTGGCCCAGGCCGAGCCGATCTTGCGCCCGTCGCTGGAGGCCTCGGTGTTGCGCCATGGCGCGATGGGGCCGGCTTTGGCCGATCATCTGTCGCGCAAGCTGGCTTGCCCCGAATTATCCGCCCAGGCCTTGGCCGAATTATTCGCCGAGGCCATCGCCGACGACGCGGGCATCGTCGATGCGGCGGTGGTCGATCTGCGCGCGGTGTTTGAACGCGATCCGGCGGCGGGCGATCTGCTGTCGCCGTTTTTGTGGTTCAAGGGCTATTTGTCGCTGCAAACCCATCGCATGAGCCATTGGCTGTGGCGTCACGACCGCCGCCATGTGGCGCGGCAGATCCAAAGCCGTATGTCCGAGCGTTTCGCGGTGGATATTCACCCGGCGGCGCGGTTTGGCCGCGGCATCCTGATCGATCATGGCACCGGATTGGTGGTCGGCGAAACGGCGGTGGTGGAAAACCAGGTCTCGATCCTGCAATCCGTCACCCTGGGCGGCACGGGCAAACAAAGCGGCGATCGCCACCCCAAAATCCGTCACGGCGTGCTGATCGGCGCCGGGGCCAAGGTGTTGGGCAATATCGAAGTGGGCGAGGGCGCCAAAGTGGGCGCGGGATCGATCGTGCTCGACGATGTGGAACCTTATACCACCGTGGTGGGCAACCCCGCCCGCGCCGTGGGCGAACGCCTGCACGGCATGGCGGCGCTGACCATGGATCACACGTTGCATCCGCCTGATTACGCCATCTGATGTCGGATTATCTCGATCGGCTTAATCCCGAGCAGCGTGCCTCGGTGGAAACCATTGATGGGCCGTTGCTGGTTTTGGCCGGCGCAGGCACGGGCAAGACGCGCGTCCTCACCACGCGCTTTGCGCATATCCTGCTCACCGGACGGGCGCGGCCGCATCAGGTGCTGGCCGTCACCTTTACCAACAAGGCCGCCAAGGAAATGCGCGAGCGGGTGGCCGATCTGCTGGGCGGTCCGGTGGAAGGCCTGTGGCTGGGCACGTTTCACGCCCTGGCGGCACGGATGCTGCGCCGCCATTGCGATCTGGTGGGGCTGAAATCCGATTTCACCATCCTGGACGCCGACGACCAGGTGCGGTTGTTGAAACAATTGATGGAAGCGCGGCATCTTGATACCAAACGCTGGGCGCCCGCCGGGTTGATGGGGATCATCCAGCGTTGGAAAGACAAGGGCCTGCCGCCGGCACGGATTGGCGCCGCCGAGGACAGCGATTATGCCGATGGCAAGGCGCTCGATCTTTATCGCGCCTATCAGGCCCGGCTGCTTGAACTCAACGCCGCCGATTTTGGTGATTTGTTGTTGTTCGCCGCCGAGATCTTGCGCACCCATCCGGAAATTCTGGCCAGTTATCATCGTTTGTTTCGTTATATTCTGGTGGATGAATATCAAGACACCAATTTGGTGCAATATTATTGGCTGCGGTTGTTGGCGCAGGCCGAGAAAAATATCTGCTGTGTGGGCGACGACGATCAATCGATCTATAGCTGGCGCGGCGCCGAGGTGGAAAATATCCTGCGCTTTGAAAAGGATTTCCCTGGCGCGAAACTGGTGCGGCTGGAGCGCAATTATCGCTCGACCGCGCCGATTCTGGCCGCCGCCAGCGGGCTGATCGCGCATAATGCGGGGCGGTTGGGAAAAACCCTGCAATCCGGCAAGAAAGATGCCTCGGGCGAGAAACTGCAAGTGCTGGCGGTGAATGATCAGGACCAGGAAGCGCGCGAAGTGGTGGAACGCATCGCGCGTTATCGCAACGCGGGTGATTCTTACGATCAGATGGTGATTCTGGTGCGCACTGGCGCGCAAATGCGGGCGTTCGAGGAAAGACTGATTCTAAGCGGCACGCCTTACCGCGTTGTGGGCGGCGCGCGTTTTTACGAACGTGCCGAAATTCGCGATGCGTTGGCCTATCTGCGGATTTTAAATCAACCCGCCGACGATCTGGCGTTCGAGCGCATCGTCAATCTGCCGCGGCGCGGCATTGGCGATGGGGCGTTGCAGACATTGCGCGATGGTGCGCGGGGCCAGTCGATTCCATTGTTCCTGTCAGCCCGGCGCGCGGTGGATGCGGGGAGTTTGAAAGGCAAGGCGCGCGACAGTCTGGCGAAATTGCTGCTGGGGTTCGATCGCTGGCGGGCGACTTTGGCGCGTGACGGTCACGTGATCGCCGCCGCTGAAATGTTGGACGAAAGCGGCTATATGCCGATGTGGCTGGAAGATAAAACCCCGGAAGCTGCGGGCCGCGTCGATAATCTGAAAGAATTGGTGCGCGCCATGGCCGAATTTGAAAGCCTGGGCGCCTTTTTGGAACATGTCGCCTTGGTGATGGAGCGCGACGCGGCCGAAGGCGAGGCCCGGGTGAGTTTGATGACCCTGCACGCCGCCAAGGGTTTGGAATTCGACATTGTGTTTCTGCCGGGTTGGGAAGAAGGCCTGTTTCCCAATCAGCGCGCTGTTGATGAAAACGGCAACAAGGGATTGGAAGAAGAACGCCGTCTGGCTTATGTGGGCATCACCCGTGCCCGCAAGCACGCGATGATTTCTTACGCTTCCACGCGGCGTATTTACGGCACCATGCAAGACAGCGTGCCGAGCCAGTTTCTGGATGAATTGCCGGAAGATCAGATCGAACGCATTGGTCTGCCGCGCGTCCAGCAAAGGCAACCGTGGCGCGATGATTTCGCCTGGAGCGGTTCGGTGGCCGCCGTGGCGCCGCGTGCGCCGCAAGCGCGGAAATTCAAGGTTGGGGCGCGGGTGTTTCATCAGAAATTCGGCATGGGTACGGTGGTTGGTGTCGATCACGATAAATTGGATATTGCGTTCGATCACAGTGATACGAAACGGTTGATGGATCGGTTTGTGGAAGTGGCGTGATGGCCACGGGCCACATGGCAATTGCACAAAAGTTTTTTGCTTCTTTTTTTCAAAAAAGAAGATATTCCCTTGTCTTTCTGCTTTTTTTTCGGAAAAACCTGATGCTACGTCACGCCACCCGCCTGGAAACCCTGTTCGTCATCGTGCCCGAAGCCGCGTTGGAAGCTTACGAATCCGCGTTGGCCACCGTGTGCGGCACGATCGGATTTTTTCTGCTCGACGAAGACGCGCGTATTTGGCGCATTGAAGGGGTGAAGGACGCGGGTGCGCCCGAGGACGAACTCGTTTCCGCCATGGCCCTGGCGGAGTTTGTCACCGGCGTGCCCGCCGAACTGGGGCGCGAGGACACCGAGGCCGAGGGCTGGCTGGCGCGCACCTATTCCAGTTTTCCCGAACAATTGGTGGGCAAGCGTTTCGCCGTGCGCGGCACGCATTTGGGCCGGGGGGAAACCGATGGGCGGGTGACGCTCTCTTTGGACGCCGGGGTGGCGTTCGGGTCCGGCGAACATGGATCGACCCGTGGCTGTTTGCGCGCCTTTGAAAAAATCATGCATAAAAACCCCCGCCGCATCCTGGATCTTGGCACGGGCTCGGGAATTCTGGCGATGGGCGCGGCCAAGTTGCTGCACCGCCAAGTGCTGGCGACTGATATCGATCCGTGGTCGGTGCGCACCGCCCGCCAGAATGCGGCGCTCAATCAGCTTTCGCCGCTGATCCGCCCGGTGCTGGCGACCGGTTGGCGTCATCGCGAGATTTTACGCCGCGCGCCTTATGATCTGGTGTTCGCCAATATTCTGGCGCGTCCCTTGTGCAAAATGGCGCGTGATCTGGCGTTGCATCTGGCTCCTGGCGGGGTGGCGATCTTGGCCGGGTTGCTGGGCGCGCAGGAGCGCATGGTGCTGGTGGCGCACCGGCGGCACGGGTTGAAATTGGTGGCGCGGGTGCAGGAGGGCAATTGGACGTGTCTGGTGTTAAGAAAATGAGGTTTCAAACGCCTGACACTTATACCAGACAGCGTAAAGTTTGACCCAGCTCTAGCCCCACCGTCATTGCGAGCCCTTGCGCGGCAATCCATATGTGGACGGCCCCTTGCCTGCAAGGTTTTCGTGCGGATTTTTAATCGAAGCGTTGCGTCCATATGTCCGGCCTGTTTGGTGCGGCGCTATGACCGCTGGCCA
>JAJZHU010000185.1 GCA_021798375.1 Pseudomonadota bacterium
GCGTGAGGGTTGCCCATCGAACACGCCGCCGGATCGCCGGGGAGCGGCAGATGCAGGGTATCCGCGTCCAGGGCCAATGGAATCTGTTCGGGGCGCAGGCCGGGGGCGCCCATATCGACCCGGAATTGGCCGCCTGGCAGGCGTTCGGCGCGCAAAAGCCCGGCGCGGGTGCGGATCGTTACATGGGTTTCGCCCGTTCCCTGGCTCACCAGATCGGCGATGCAGCGCGAGGCGTTGCCGCAGGCGCCCGATTCACTGCCGTCCTGGTTGTAAAACCGAGCGAATACATCGGCGTCGCGGGCAGGCTCGAGCACCACCAATTGATCGCAGCCGATGCCGGTTTGGCGATGACACAGCGACGCAATCACGGCGGGCGAGAGCGGCACCGGGGTTTGGCGGGCGTCGAACAGCACGAAATCATTGCCCGCGCCGTGCATTTTCCAGAAATCGAACATCATGGGGGGTGATATAGGGGAAGCCGACCCCAAAAGAGAAGGGGTTGCGTGACATTGCATAGGTGGTGGGGGCGGCTTGCAATGGGACAAGCGGTAGTTTATACGCCGCCCTTCGTTCGCGCGCTCGGGCCTGGAATGGGCATGCCCGACCGCAACGACGTGTCTTTGGCTCTTGTCTGGGCGAGGATACGTTTCACTATATATTAGGAGATCAAAATGCCCAAGATGAAGACGAAGTCTTCTGCAAAGAAGCGCTTCAAGATCACCGGAACCGGCAAGGTTCTCGCCGGCCCCGGCAAGAAGCGCCACAATCTTTCGGCGCGCAGCCAAAAGGCCAAGCGCACCAACCGTGGCAGCCAAACCCTGACCCCGATGGACGCCATCACTGTAAAGCAGTGGCTTCCCTACGGTCTGTCATAAGGAGCGCTGAACCATGGCACGTGTAAAACGGGGCGTTACCACCCACGCCCGTCACAAGAAGATCCTGGGTCAATCCAAGGGCTTCGTTGGCCGTTCTTCCACCAATTATCGCATCGCGATGGAGCGGCTGGAAAAGTCGCTGCAATATGCCTATCGTGATCGCCGCGTTAAAAAGCGCGAATTCCGCGCTTTGTGGATCCAGCGCATCAACGCCGCCGTGCGCGAGCATGGCATGAACTATTCGGTGTTCATCAACGGCCTCAAGCTGTCGGGCATCGAATTGGACCGCAAGGTGTTGTCGGCGATTGCGTTCGACGATCCGGCATCGTTCGCCGAAATCGTAAAATCGGTGCAGGCGGTTTTGGCTGCTGCGTAAGACGGACCGATCGACAAGATTGAAAAAGGCCGCTCCGATTTGGGGCGGCTTTTTTTTGGCGCGCGCATCAGGCATCGTCGATGAAGAAGTGTTGCAACCATTCGTCGCGAAATTTGGCGATCGTGTCGATGGCCCGTTGGGTTGAGTGTGTGCGCCACCCAGTGGGCCAATGTGCCAAGGCCTGCTGCCGCCAACCGGTCAAAGCTGGCTCTGCCACGCGCTTTCAAACAGTTCTCTGATTTTCGAGTCCACGCCAGGCTCCTTCCAGTTTTCGATCGTGAACTGGTGGGCCTGTTTGAAATCCCTGTAAAATATCCGGTCGATCTGTCGCCCGGTAACGCGCCCCAGAACGATGGCATCGACTTCATCGTTGAAGACCACGCTGCGGTGGTCGAGATTGGACGAACCGATGATGGTCCACACGCCATCGATCACGCTAAGTTTCGAATGCAGCACCTCGTTACGGGTTTCATAGATCTTGACCCCCCCCGCCAGCAGTTTGGGGTAATTCGAGCGTCCGACCCGAAGCGCCATGTCGGAATCGCTGTCGCCGGGCAGCAACAGACGCACATCCACGCCGCGCTTTGCGGCGGCGGCCAAAGCGTCCACCTCCTCGGCGGTCGGCACAAAATACGCGGTGGCGATGAAGATATGCTGCTTGGCGCTGCTGATGGCCGAAAGCATGATGGCATAATAGGGTGGGATGGTATCCCTGGGGGTGCTGCCGACGATGCGGATCACCTCGCGGCCTTGCGGCGAGATCGCCGGAAAGAACTTGGCCTGATCGAGCGGCGGGCCGTTTTGCGCCTGCCAATGCCGAACGAACAGAAGCTGGAGTTGCTTGACCGCCGGCCCCTCGATCTGCAAATCGGTGTCGTGGGTATATTCATGCGACCTGCCTGGAATTGCGCCGGATTTGGCAAATTTATGGACCTGATAGTTGGTGCTTAGATTGACCCCGCCGATGATGGCGGTCCTGCCGTCAACGATCAGAATTTTGCGATGATCGCGGTCGTCGGGCGAGTACCCTGCCTTGGCCTTCAACGGATCCATCGGGTTATAATCGACGAGATTGACCCCGCTGGCCTTGAGCTGCGCAAAAAACGCCGCCGGCGTGTCGCCGGAACCAAAGCTGTCATAGATGACGTTGACCGCCACCCTCTGCCGGCGTTTGGCCAGCAGCAGATCACCGAGATGCTCGCCGTGACTCACGACATCCTCGAAGGTATAATATTCAAGATTGATGTTATGGCGCGCGCCGTGAATGGCCCTGAACATGGCGGCGAAAGTATTTGTGCCATTGTGCAGGACTTGGGTCCCGTTGCCGGTCACGAGCGGGCTTTCGGTGAGGGCATCTTCAGTTGCAAGATTCCGCTTTAGAATTTCGCTATGCGGAGCCTGGGTGCGCAATTGGTCGAGCGTCGCCTTGCTGGCCTGTGCGCCCAGCAGCCCCTTCGCGCCGATCAGTTGCGGCGGGGCGTTGTTCCGCGCCGATTGATTGATCGCCTGTTGCACGTTCGGCACGCTGCCGCAGCCACTCAGCGCGGCAAGCCCAAGCAGCAGGACCGCAACAACGCGGCAACGCGCGATTCGACGCGACCAATCACCGGCCCGCCGTTCGTTGTTGCTGTGGATCTGGGTGTTCATAAAAATACCTTCCGGGCGATTGTCTTATCCTACTCCCAAACGAACAAAAGTTTTTTGCTTCTTTTTTAGCCGGCGCAGGTCTGCGGCTCAAAAAAGAACACCCTCCCCTTCCTCCTTCACCCTTGCCTTCCCGCCGTTTTCTGTGCATTGCCCAGGCTATGAGCGATGATCTAGAGCGCCTCCGGGCCGATGCCGTTGTTTCCTTGTCCCAAGCAGCCGATCTACGGGCTTGGGACGCTGTGCGCGTGGGCGTGTTGGGCAAGAGCGGCAGCCTGACCGCGCTGTTGAAAGAACTGGGCAAAGCGGCCCCGGACGAGCGCCGGGCGCGTGGGGCGGCGTTGAATGCGTTGCGTGACGAGCTGACGCAATTGATCGAAGCGCGGCGGATGGTGTTGGACGAACAGGCGTTGCAGGCGCGTCTGGCGGCGGAAAAACTCGATGTGTCGCTGCCCGCTCGCCCGCGCGAGCCAGGCGCCATCCATCCGATCAGCCGCACCATCGAGGAAATGTCGGCGATCTTCGGCGCCATGGGCTTTACCGTTGGCGAAGGGCGCGACATTGAAAACGACTGGTTCAATTTCGGGGCGCTGAATATTCCCGGCCATCATCCGGCGCGGGCGGATCACGACACGTTTTATCTGCCCGGCACCCGCGATGGGCGGCCATTGCTGCTGCGCACGCAAACCTCCGATGTGCAGATTATTTCGATGTTGGAGCAAGAGCCGCCGATCCGGGTGATTGCCCCCGGCCGCACCTATCGCGCCGATCACGACGCCACCCACAGCCCGATGTTTCATCAATGCGAGGGTCTGGTGATCGACCGCGGCATCACTTTGGGGCATCTCAAGGGCTGCCTGATTGATTTCCTGCGCGCGTTTTTCGGCGTCGAGCAATTGCCGGTGCGGTTTCGTTCCAGCTATTTTCCCTTCACCGAGCCTTCGATGGAAATCGACATCGGCTGGAACCGCAAAACCGGCGAGTTGGGCGGCGGCGGCGACTGGCTGGAAGTGCTGGGCGCGGGCATGGTTCATGCCAAGGTGCTGGCCAATTGCGGGCTGGACCCGCGCGAATGGCAGGGGTTTGCGTTTGGTCTGGGCATCGAGCGTTTCACCATGCTCAAGCACGGCATATCCGATTTGCGGACGTTCTATGACGGCGATCCGCGTTGGGCGCAGCATTATGGTTTCAACCCGCTGGCCCCGGCCAATCTGATCGAGGGGATCTGAGCGATGAAATTCTCTCTGTCGTGGTTGCGCACCCATCTAGAGGGCGACGCGTCGCTTGAGCAGATCGTCACCACCCTGTCGGCCATCGGGCTGGAGGTGGAAGCGGTCGAAGATCGCTCCAGGTCGTTGGAGGGCTTTCGTACCGCGCGGATCATCGAGGCGGCGCAGCACCCCAATGCCGACCGGCTGCGCGTGTGCCAGGTGGATACCGGCGAGACGGTGCTCAACGTGGTATGCGGTGCGCCCAATGCGCGCGCGGGGCTGAATGTGGTGCTGGGGCAACCCGGCGCCGTGGTGCCCAGCAACGGCATGGTGTTGAAGCTGGGCGAAATTCGCGGCGTGCCAAGCCAGGGGATGATGTGTTCAAGCCGGGAATTGGGCTTGGGCGAGGATTCCGAAGGAATCATAGAACTGCCGGAAGGAACGCTGCCTGGTCAGGCTTACGGATCGTTCCTGGGCATCGACCCGGTGATCGAGATCAGCGTGACCCCGAACCGAGGCGACTGTCTGGGCGTGCGCGGCGTGGCGCGCGATTTGGCGGCGGCGGGATTGGGGCGGTTGAGACAGTGGAATCCCGCACCGGTCAGCGGCAAATTCGCCAGCCCGATCGATTGGGTGAACCAGTTCCCCGAAGCCTGTCCGTGGGTGTTGGGGCGTGCGGTGCGGGGGGTAAAGAACGGCCCCAGCCCGCAATGGCTGCAAGACCGTTTGAACTCGATCGGGTTGCGGCCGATCAACGCCTTGGTCGATATCACCAATTTCTTTGCCTTCGACCTGGGGCGGCCGTTGCATGTGTTCGATGTGGCCAAGGTGACCGGCAACAAGCTGACCATCCGCCGTGGCGAGGGCGATAATTTCGTCGCGCTGAACGGCAAGAATTATGTCGCCCACACCGAGGATTGCACCATCGCCGATGCCTCCGGCGCGGTATCGTTCGCCGGGGTGATGGGTGGCAGCAGTACCGGATGCGACGAGGCCACCACCGAAGTATTCATCGAATGCGCGTTGTTCGACCCGGTGCGGGTGGCGCTCAGCGGCCGGCGGCATCAGGTTGTTTCCGATGCGCGGCAACGGTTTGAACGCGGGGTGGATCAGGCGATGCCACCCGATGCGCTGGAAGCAGCGAC
>JAJZHU010000186.1 GCA_021798375.1 Pseudomonadota bacterium
CGGCGTGGCACATTCATCTGGGATCAATCCCCGAAAACGCGGGCAGCCCGATTTCTTTCGCCATGCTGCTCAATCTGGCGTCGGTGGCCAATGCCGAAACCAGCGATATTTTATGGAGCTTCATCCGCCGCTATAACCCCGTCGTGACGGCGGAAAACTGCCCGATGCTGGGCGTTCTGGTGGATCGCGCGATCGTTTATTACCATGATTTCGTGCGCCCCACAAAGCAGTTCCGCCTGCCCAACGACAACGAACGCGCGGCGCTGCAAGATTTGGCGGCGACACTTCTGCAAATCGGACCGGGGGCAGACGCCGACACGCTGCAAACCGCGGTGTTCGAGGTGGGCAAGCGGCATGATTTCCCCGAATTGCGCGCCTGGTTCACCTGTTTGTATCAATTGTTGCTGGGTCAGAACGAAGGTCCGCGTTTTGGCGGATTTGCCGCCATTTACGGGGTGGCCGAGACGGTGAATTTGATCGAAACCGCGCTTTCGCGGACCTAGGCAATGAAAACCCGCCTGAAGCCCTATTTGAAACATGTTCCCGCGGTGATCGGCGTGGCTTTGCTGATCGTCGCGGTGAGTGTGACGCGGCATGCGTTCCGCAATCTCAATCTGGGCGAGATCAAGGCGGCGTTGAATACGCTCTCGGCGCCGGTGATGATCAGGGCGTTCGCCTGGTCGGTGGCGAGCTATATGGTGCTTACCTTATACGACCTGCTGGCCAATTATTGGGTCAGAAGCAAGATTCCCTATCCCAAAATCGCCTTCACCTCGTTCTGCGCCTATGCGCTGTCGCATAATCTGGGATTTTCCACCCTTTCCGGCGGCGCGGTGCGTTACCGGCTCTATGCGCATTTTGGCTTGACGCCGTTGCAGATCGCCAAGGTGGTGGCGTTTTGCAGCCTGACCTTCGGTTTGGGCGGCATGGTGTTGGGCGGCGCGATTTTGCTGTCGGAGCCCGATGCGGTGCCGTTTTTTGGCGAACAATTACCGCATTATGTGCTGCGCATCGTCGGTGTGCTGTGTTGTGGCGTGGTTGGCGTGTATCTGGTTACGTCGCGCACCACCAAAACCCGCCGCATCTTCGGGCACCGGATCGAATTGCCGGGTCTCGGCATTGCTCTGGCGCAGGTGGCGGTGGCGACCTTGGACGTGACGGTGGCGTCCAGCATTATCTTCTGGTTGTTGCCGCATGTGGACGGGTTTACTTTCTGGCGGTTTTTGGCGATTTATCTGGCGTCTTATTCGGCCGGGCTGCTTGCCAATCTGCCGGGCGGCATCGGCGTGTTCGATAGTGCGATGCTGTTGTCGTTGTCGCAGGTGATGCCGGCACCAGTGGCGGTGAGCGCCATTCTGGTGTTCCGGCTGTATTATTACATCATCCCGCTGTTCGTGGCGGGCAGTCTGTTTGCCGGCAACGAAATCCTGTTGCGCGGTCGCGCCTTGTTGCGGCCAAGCAGCCGGCAGGTGCGATTCAGCGAGCCGGAATTCGCCGCCGTTGCCGCCACGGGAACAGTGGCTTTGTGCGGCCTGTTATTGCTCTTGCTGCCGTTGCTGGGATTGCGGCCGCCGGATTTTTCGTGGGTCGATCCGGCTTTGAGCAGTTTCGCCGTGCAGGCCGGACAATATGTGCCGTCGTTGATCGGCACTGCTTTGTTGTTGATGGCGATGGGGCTTTCGCGCCGGGCGCGGCTGGCCTGGTGGTTGACATTGGTGCTGCTGATCGCCGGCGCCACTTTTACCGCGGCGCAGGGGATCACGCTGTGGCTGCCCGTGGTGCTGGTGCTGGCCATGTTGATGGTGGCGCCGTTCCGTTCCGCGTTTTATCGGCAGTCTTCGTTGTTCGCCGGTTCGATGCTGCCGGGCAACGCGTTTTCGCTGTTGGTGTTCATGGTTTGCGTTCTGGCGTTGGTGCTGTTCTTGCCCACCGTAAGCGATCTTTCGCAAACCAGTTGGTGGGATGTGGTGCTGTCGCGCGATTTGCCGCCGCCGGTGCGGGCGACGATGGCGCTTGCCGTATTGGTGGCGTTGCTGGCCGCCTGGCGTTTGTTGCGGCCGGGGAATATTTACGGGCTGCCGTGGGACGAGATTTCACGCGGGCAATATGATGCGTTTGGCGGCACGTTGCCCAGCAACGTGAATCAGAACGATATCGGTGTCGATGGTGTGGTGTTGGGTGAAGATGGCCGCGCCATGTTGCCGTTCCGGCGGGTCGGCGGGGTTTTGATGGGGCTTGGCGATCCGGTGGGGGCGGCCAATGATCGTGTTTCCGCCATTTGGCGTCTGCGCGATTTGGCCGAACAGGAAAGCCGCAGCATGGCGATGTGGCGGGTCGGCGGACAATTTTTGCAGATTTATGCCGATTTGGGACTGAATTCGATTCCGCTTGGCGATGATGGTACGGTCTCGAAACAAGCCGAGAAAGAGATTGATCATCCGCATTTATATATATGCGCGGCGAGCGAACGGGATTTTTATGCACTGCGGCGTTTGTTGCCGGTGAAGGGGAGTTAGAGCAATATGCCATCCCTTGCGCCGCTTTGGCACGGGCGTGTAAATTCGCGTTGGTGGGTAATGCGTCTGTATTGATCGGTGGTACGCTGGTGAAAACCTGGAAATTTCTGCTGTTGCTTCTGCTGTTTGGGACCCAGGCCCAGGCATTGGAATCAGTCCGTTTTCAAACCGATCGCGATCAGGTGAGTTTGGTTTCCAACCAGGATCACATCGGGCCGGATGGCGAGATCACCATTGGGCTGCGGGTGCATACGGCGCCGGGATGGAATATTTATTGGCGGAATCCCGGCGATGCGGGCAGCGCGCCCAGGGTCGATCTTTCGCTGCCGGCGGGCGTTCAAGCCACCGGGATTCTGTGGCCGGCCCCCGAAATGCTGCCGGAAAGCGGCATCACGATCTATGGTTATCGCGGCGATGTGGTGCTGCCGATCAAGCTCACTCACGCCGGCGCGGGCGATCTGGCGATCACGGCCAAGGCGGAATGGTTGGTGTGCAACAATCTTTGCGTGCCCGAAGAGCATGATTTCAGCCTGACCATTCCCGCCGGTCCCAAAGATCGTTCGTCCGAAGCCGGGTTGATCGAGTCCTGGTTGGCCAGGGTGCCGGTGGCCTCGCCTTTTGCCGCGGTGATCGCGCCCGATGGCACGCTGATGATTTCGGGCAGCGGGTTGTCGCGGGAGACGGTGCATGATGCATGGTTTTTTCCCGAAAAATGGGGGCCGATCGAGATCAGCGCGCCCGAGACTTTAACCGTCGAACCGGGTCGCCTGATGATGGCGTTAAAGCCCGGCGGCGGTTTTAAACCAACCCAACATCTGGCCGGCGTGTTGGCATTGCACGATCCCAAAGGCGGCGAGAGCGATTTGGTGATCGATGCGGTTCCCGGCGCGGTGCCGGTTTCGGCCGGATTGGGCTGGAGTCTGGTGCTTTACGCCTTTCTGGGTGGGTTGATCCTGAATTTGATGCCCTGCGTCTTTCCGATCCTGGCGATGAAGGCGGTGGCGCTGGCGCGGATGAGCGGGGCATCGCGCGCGCATGTGCGCCACGAGGCCGGGTTTTACACGCTGGGGGTGGTGGTTTCTTTTGCGGCGTTGGGCGGGTTGCTGGGTTTGGCGCGGGCTTTGGGTGGCAATCAGGGTTGGGGATTTCAATTTCAATCGCCGGTGTTCGTGGCGCTGATGGCGGCGTTGATGCTGGCGGTGGCGCTCAATCTGGCCGGCATGTTTGAATTCAACGCCCGTTTCTGGTTGCCGCGCCAGGGTGGCGCGGCGGGGAGTTTCCTCACCGGATTGCTTGCGGTGTTGCTCGCCACACCTTGCACCGCGCCGTTCATGGCGGTCGCGGTGGCGGGAGCGTTGCAGGCGCCGGCGGCTCAGGCCGCGTTGATCTTTGTGGCCATGGGTTTGGGCATGGCGGGGCCTTACGCGTTGTTGGCGGTGGCGCCTGGTTTGGCGCGTTTTCTGCCGCGTCCGGGGGCGTGGATGGGTTGGCTGCGGCGCGGCCTGGCGGTGCCGATGGCGGCGGCGATGGGCTGGCTATTGTGGGTTGAATATCAGCAAGTGACCCGGCTCGGGTTTCAATTCGCGCTGATTTTGCTGCTGTGGGTGGCGCTGGGGCTGTATGCGCTGCGGCGGTTTCAGGCCGGGGGGAGCGGGCGCAATCTGGCGATCAGCACCGTGGCGGCTTTGGTATTTATTCTGATTTCAACCGGCGAGATCGATGCGCATCGCGTAAGCGCGATCAGCCCGGACGACGGCGTTCGTTTCACGCCTGCGCGTCTGGCCTCGCTGCGCGCGGCGGGCACGCCGGTGTTCGTGGACATGACGGCGGCCTGGTGCGTGACCTGTTTGGTAAACGAGCGCGTGGCGTTGGAACCCAACGCAGTAAAGCAAACATTTTCCATGCACCACGTGGCTTATCTGAAAGGCGATTGGACCAATCAAGATCCCGATATTACCCAATATCTGCATGAATTCGGCCGCGATGGGGTGCCGCTTTATGTGTATTATGGGGCGGGTCGGGCGCCGCCGGTGGTGTTGCCGCAGATATTGAGCGCGAATGAGGTGGTGAAGGTGGTTGATGGCAAGTAGGTTTTTGTGGATTCTATGATTTGATGTTTTACACGGCGGTCGGCGATTAAGGCGATAAATTGCTTGTGCTTCTGATTATGGCAGCACTCTCTTTCACGGCGCGAGAGGCGGCGCCCGATGCGCGTTTGAGCGTGGGCCGGTTCAAATAATTGCGCATCTTTGCTTTTCATCAAACTTAAGAGCCTAATTTCATATATAATGATTCCGGTAAGCGGATCAGGTGTCGCAAGGATCGCTTTATCGCCAAAGCGTGAGGACATTGTCGGTCATGAGCAATTATCAGGAATGGATGTGGTATGGTGCCCTGGAGATGCTGGCGCGTACCGAGCAGCAGCATCACCAGCCGTCCCGGCAGTCGCTCGCCCGCACATGTCTTGATGGCTGGGAACCCCCGGTGGACGTGATCGAGACCGAGCGGGAAGTCGTGGTCATCGCGGCGTTGCCTGGTGTTTCCGCGGCCGAAGTGAAAGCCGTTATCGAAGGAACTTGCTTGATCATCGCCGGCAGGCGGTCGTCTCCGGCGGCGCTTGGAGCGGTGCTGGTCCATCGAATGGAATTGCCGCGCGGCCGATTTGAACGCCGGATTACCCTTCCTCGCGGTGTCTATGACAGGGTGTCCCAC
>JAJZHU010000009.1 GCA_021798375.1 Pseudomonadota bacterium
TGGTTCGGTGATGCAGCGTGCCATGCAAGATGTGGTGAACACAGGCCAAGACGCCGAAAGCAAGTCGATGCAGGCAATAGCGGGTCAGGGCAATCTCACCGACGTTGTGACCGCGGTTTCCAAGGCGGATCTTGCCTTGCAAACCACGGTGGCGATCCGCGACCGCATGGTTTCAGCCTATCAAACCATCATGAATATGACGATCTAAACGGGCAACAGGCCCGTTAAACCAAGATTGCGTTTGCACCAGAAAGGGGCGGGGCGATGAATGAAGTGGATATCGGCCTGGCGTTACGCGCCAGCTTGATCGTCATTGTCAAGCTATCGGCGCCACCTTTGCTGGTGGGGCTGGTGGTGGGCGTTGCAATTTCCCTGTTGCAAACCATCATGCAGGTCAACGAAGCCACCGTTACGTTCGTGCCAAAGGTGGTGGCGATCGGGGTGGTGTTGGTGCTGATGGGATCTTACATGGTTTCCACTCTCACCACCTATGGACAGCAAATTTTCGATCAGATGGTGGCGGTAGGCGGGCAGTAACAATGCTCGATCCCGCAATATCCGATCCGATGGGCAATGATCTGCTGCAATTTCTAACCTATCTGCCGGATCATTTATTTGGTCTGGGGTTGTTGTTTTGCCGTGTGTCGGCGGCCGTGATGTTGCTGCCGGGATGGGGCGAATCCGACACGCCGCGCATGGTGCGGGTCGGGCTTGCCGTGGCATTTACCTTGGTGCTTTATCCGCCGTTGGCGACGCAATTCCCCGGTTCAACCACGGCTGCCGCCGACATTGGCATGATCGCCGCGGAATTGGCGGCGGGCGGCTTGCTGGGGTGGCTTGCGCGTATCATCGCCTTGGCGCTGCCCTTGGCCGGGCAATTCATGTCGATCCAGGCGGGACTTTCCAGCGTATTGCAACCCGATCCCGAATTGGGCGCCCAGTCGGCGGTGCTGGGGCAATTATTCAGCCGCGCCTTGCCGGTGTTGGTGTTGGCAACGGGCCTTTATCGATTGCCGCTATACGCTCTCGCGGGCTCTTACGCCGTGATGCCCGCCGGCAATTTTTTCGCGGCGGGCGATGCGACGCAATTGGTGGTGCGCGCGATCGGCGCGTATTGGTCGCTGGCGATGCGGCTTGCGGCGCCGTTTTTCCTATCCGGCCTGTTGTGGCAAGGCGCTTTGGGATTGGTCGCGCGTTTGGTGCCGCGGGTCCAAATTTATGTAGTCTCGGCGCCATGGCAGATTTTAGGCGGATTGGCGCTGCTTGCCATGTTGATCAGCGCGGTATTGCAAGTATGGGGCGATACGGTGGGTGCGGCTTGGGCCGTGCTGCCAGGGCACTAGCATGGCCGATGATTCCGAAGATCGCTCGCAAGCCGCCACCGGCAAAAAGCTGCAACAAGCCCGCGACGAAGGCAATGTACCTTTGTCGCACGATCTGGCCGGGTTGGCATCGTTGGGCGTGGGGCTTGCGGTGTTGATTTTTGCCGGCCCCTATGGCGCCACCAGGCTGATGATGCAATTGCGGTGGTATTTTCTGGTGGCCGGCAATGCGGATCTACCCGCCAAACAATTGTTGGTGCACGCTGCCATGTTGATGGCGGTGATCGTGGGGCCGATGGTGTTGGCGGTGATGTCGGCGGGCCTCGTCGCCACATGGATGCAGACCGGCTTTTTGTTTCATCTCGGCGCGATCGGCCTCGATCTCACCCGCCTTTCACCCTCGCGCGGTTTCGCCCGTATCTTCAGCATCAATCATCTGGTCGATCTGTTGAAATCGGTGGTGAGAATACTCGTGCTTGGCTATGCCGTCGGCCGATGCCTGGTGGCGGAATGGCCGCTGATGCGCGGGGCGCTGAATTGGACCCCCGCCGCTGTATTGTCCCGTTTGATGCAGGATTTATCGCGGATCGTGATGGCGATGCTGTTGGCGCAAAGCGTGATCGTCGCCGCCGATTATCTGTGGGTCCGCTTGAAACATATGCGCGACATGCGGATGAGCCGCGAGGATGTCAAACAGGAACACAAAGATGCCGACGGCGACCCGCATATCAAGGCCAAGCGCAAGCGCATCCGCTATGTTCGCGCCCGTCAGCGCATGATGGCCGCTGTGCCAAGGGCCACGGTGGTGATCACCAACCCCACTCATTACGCCATCGCACTGTCGTATGAACGCGGCAAGCAAGCCGCTCCACGCGTCGTCGCCAAAGGCGCAGACGAGGTCGCCGCGAAAATTCGTGAAATCGCCGAAGACAATCGCGTGCCGCTTGTACGCAATCCACCTCTTGCGCGCGCGCTTTATCTGGTGGAACTTGATGCGGAAATTCCAGCCGAGCATTTTCAGGCCGTGGCGGAAATTATTGCCTATGTCTGGCGTTTGAAAACAGCATTCAGATCTGGTGGGTTATGAACGGAAAATTATTCAAGCGTCGCATAAATGTCCAGCGTCGTCTGATCGATCGCTTCAAAGACGATCAGGACGACGTACTGCGCACCTTGTTCGATTCCGGCTTGGCAGGGCGGATGGTCTGCGACATGGATGGACGCATCGTGCGCGTCAATCGCACTTTGGCGGGGCTGGTGGGCAAAGAGGTCAATCTTCTGATGGGCGCTCCCGCATCGGGTGTTTTTGCCATCGAAAAACGCGCCCAGTCGTGGCAAGAATTATTCCATGTGCTGACAGGCGTCGCCGCACCGCATAATTTCGTCACCTGGATGGCGGGCGAGGGGGCTCCCGCGGTCGAGGTTTTCCCCACCAAGGTGGTCGAATCCGACGGCACCATCAGCGGATTGATCCTGCGTTTCGCCGATATCACCGTGCAGCGCCATCTGGAAGCGCAACTGGCCCAAAGCCAAAAATTGCAGGCAGTGGGCGAACTGGCGGGCGGCATCGCCCATGATTTCAACAATCTTCTCACCGCCGTGATCGGCGCCGCCGAAGATATCATCGCGCGCGTCTATATTGATCCGGAAACCCGTGAAGACATCACGCAGATCAAAGCCAGCGCCGAGCGGGGTGCGGCATTGGTGCGGCAATTGCTGGCGTTCGGCCGTCAGCAAACCTTGCAGCCGCGCGTGGTGGCGATCAACGATGCGATCGACGAAATCGCCGTCCTGCTGCGCCGCTTGCTGGGCAGTAAGGTGCGGCTGGAACTCGATCTGGAACAGCCCGGCCGCAAGGTGCGGGTGGATCCGGTGCAGTTGGATCAGGTGCTGGTCAATCTGGCGGTGAACGCCCGCGATGCGATGGTCGATGGCGGCCAAATGATCTTGCGCAGCGGTCACGCCTTGCTGTTGCGTCCGTTGGTGCGAGGCCAGGAGACCATTCCGCCGGGGCGTTATGTGGTGATCGAGGTGCAAGACACCGGCGCCGGCATCCCCCCCGATGTGTTGCCCCGCATCTTCGATCCATTCTTCACCACCAAACGCGACCATGGCGGCAATGGCTTGGGGCTTTCCACCGTGCACGGCATTGTGCGCCAATCCGAAGGCTTCCTCGCGGTCGAAAGCGAAGTGGGCAAAGGCACCAGCTTTCGCATCTATCTGCCGCGCTTTGAATCCGATGTGTTCCCGGAACAACCCGAAATTCCAACATTGCCCCCCCCTCCGGCCGCTGCGATCGCCAATGAGCGGGTCCGCACCGTGCTGATTGTCGATGACGAAGACGAGGTGCGACGGTTGGCGGTGCGGCAATTCAGCCGGGCCGGCTGGCAAGTGATCGCCGCCGAAGATGGCGAGACGGCGCGGGACATGCTGTTTGAAATCCACGATCAACAACTCGATCTGGTGATCTCGGATGTGGTGATGCCGCGGCTGGATGGCCCATCCCTGGTGCGATTGTTGCGCGGTTTGCGTCCGGGATTGCCGGCATTGCTGGTCTCCGGCTATGCCGACGAGGCCTTGCGGCGGGAATTGGCCAGCGAGGATATTGTATTTATGCCAAAGCCCTATAGTCTGAAGTCACTGATCGAAACTGCGAACAGCTTGGCGGGTTAATCGGCGCTTAATAATTTCGCTTGCCGGATGAAGATTTAGAACATATAGAGAACATCAAGCGGTTTCGGCCGGAAATATCTCGATCATTTATCATTCAACCAAATATATCAGCACGTGGCCGCCTGTCATTGGCAACGCTCCCACGGCAAGGCAGGATCAAAATGGATAAAGGTAAGGCACTCGACGCCGCTCTCAGCCAAATTGAACGGGCTTTCGGCAAAGGTTCGATCATGCGTCTCGGGGCTCGCAACCCGAATGACCAGATCGACACGATTTCCTCGGGGTCGCTCGGGCTTGATATCGCACTCGGGATTGGCGGCCTGCCGCGTGGGCGCGTGATTGAAATTTACGGCCCGGAAAGTTCGGGCAAAACCACCATGGCGCTGCACGCCATCGCCGAAGCGCAAAAGCTGGGCGGCACTTGCGCTTTTATCGATGCGGAACACGCGCTCGATCCGATCTATGCCCGCAAACTCGGCGTCGATGTGGATAATCTGTTGATCAGCCAGCCCGATGCCGGCGAACAGGCGCTGGAAATTTGCGATACCCTGGTCCGTTCGGGCGCAGTTGACGTGGTGGTGATCGACAGTGTTGCCGCCCTGGTGCCGCGCGCCGAACTCGAAGGCGAAATGGGCGACAGCCACATGGGTCTGCACGCGCGCTTGATGAGCCAGGCGCTGCGCAAGCTCACCGGTTCGGTGTCCAAAAGCAAAACCATGCTGATCTTCCTCAACCAGATCCGGCTGAAAATCGGCGTGATGTTCGGCAACCCTGAAACCACCACCGGCGGCAATGCGTTGAAATTCTATGCTTCGATCCGCATGGAAATCCGCCGCACCGGTTCGATCAAAGATCGCGAAAACGTCACCGGCAACGAAACCCGCGTGAAAGTGGTGAAAAACAAACTCGCCCCGCCGTTCCGCGAGGTCTCGTTCGACATCATGTTCGGCGAAGGCATCAGCAAAGTGGGCGAACTGCTCGATCTGGGTGTAAAAGCCGGCATCGTGGAAAAATCGGGCGCCTGGTTCAGCGCCGAAAGCCAACGCATCGGCCAGGGCCGCGAAAACGCCAAACAATATCTGCGCGACCATCCCGATATGGCGGCGACGCTTGAAAAGAAGATCCGCGAATGCTCGGGCGTGGTGGCCAAGGCTCTGATGGGTGAACCCGTGGCCGACGGCGACGCGGAAAGCCCGGATGATGCCGAGTAAGAAAAAATGGGCGCGGGGGGTATTGCCCCTCCGCCCTAAATCCCGAGCAAGCGCCCCGCCACCAATATCAATGCCACCGCCATAATCTGTCGCAGCAGTCGTTCGGGGATACGGATGATGAAATTGCTGCCCAGCACGATGCCGGGGATCGATCCGGTGAGCAGCGAGAGCAACAGTGGCCAGTTGATGTCGCCCAGAACCCAATGGCCAAGCCCTGCGATCAGGGTGAGCGGCACGGCGTGGGCGATGTCAGACCCCACAATGCGCGCCGTGGGAATGGTCGGATAAAGAATAATCAGCACCGTCACCCCAATGGCGCCGGCGCCGACCGACGACAGCGACACCATGATGCCCAACAGTGCGCCGGTTAGAATGGTAAGATTGCGGATTTTGCGCCCCGAGACCGCCGGCAAACATCTTTTGCAATAGGCCAGAATCTTGCTGCGATAAAGCAAAACAAGCGCCGTGAGCATCAGCGCGCAGCCAAGAATGTTGGTGATCACCGAGGATGCCGTCGCATCTTTTTTGCCATAGAAGGCAAGCAGCCCGATGCAGATGGCGGTGGCCGGCACGCTGCCGGTGGCCAGACGGCCAACAATCCGCCAATCGACGGTTTTTCTCAGTCCATGCACCACCGTGCCGCTGGATTTAGAAATGGCCGCATAAAGCAGGTCGGTGCCCACCGCGGTGGCGGGGTGAAATTTGAACAACAGCACCAACAACGGCGTCATCAGCGAGCCGCCGCCAACACCCGTTAACCCCACCAACAGCCCCACGGCGAAACCAGAGATGGCGTAATATGGGTTTATCAGATGTAAAATTATCATATAAATCTTTAAATCCACACCTTATTGCAGTTATATGCTTAACCGATTGTTCGCGCTCTGGGAAGATATTTTTTCGCTAGAGCACGTTCGGATCACGTTGAACCATATACGTGCGACGAACGTGCTCTAGCTTTTTGTTTTTACGCATGATTCACGCCTACGTGTTATTCAACCTGCGGCGATCATGCTCTAGAGCACGTTCGGATCACGTTGAACCATATACGTGCGACGAACGTGCTCTAGAACTCGGGTTGCATCATCCCGCCGCCGCCCTCATCCTATCTTTGCAAAGCCGCCACACCCGGCAGTAGCTTGCCTTCCATCCATTCCAAAAACGCCCCACCAGCACTCGAAACATAGGTCATTTGGTCGATAACCCCGGCGTGGTGCAGCGCCGAGACCGTATCCCCGCCACCCGCCACGCTGATCAGCCGGCCTGCCGTGGTGGCCGCGGCCACGGCGCGGGCCAGGGCGACGGTGGCCTTGTCGAACGGCGACAGTTCGAACGCGCCCAGTGGGCCGTTCCACACCAGGGTTTTGACCCCGGCCAGTTTCACCAGCAGCATCGCCACCGTGGCAGGCCCGACATCGAGCATCATCGCATCGGCCGGAATCGCGTTCGCTGAAACGATCTCGATCGGCGGATCGGCGCGGAATTCGCGCGCCACCACGCCATCGACAGGCAACACCACCTCGCAGCCCGCCAGCTTTGCCCGCGCCAGAATATCGAGCGCGGTTTGGTGCATCTCGGCTTCTTGCAGCGATTTGCCCATGGCAATGCCTTGGGCCGACAGGAAGGTGTTGGCCATAGCGCCGCCGATCACCAATATATCGACCTTGCCGACCAGATTGCCCAGCAAATCGAGCTTGGTAGAGACCTTGGATCCGGCCACGATCGCCATCACCGGATGCGCCGGATTGCCCAGCGCCTTGTCCAGCGCCTCCAGTTCGGCTTGCATCAGGCGGCCCGCATAGGACGGCAGCAACCTGGCGACACCCTCGGTGCTGGCATGGGCGCGATGGGCTGCCGAAAAGGCGTCATTGACGAAAATATCCGCCAAGGCGGCCAATCCCTTGGCCATCACGGGATCGTTCTTTTCCTCGCCGGGGTGAAAGCGGGTGTTTTCCAGCACCAGCACATGGCCCGGCGCCAATTTCGCCACGGCTGTCTCGGCCGCCGGGCCGATGCAATCGTCGGCAAACGCCACCGGCATTTTCAACACCTGGCCCAGCGCCACCGCCATCGGCGCCAGCGACATTTCCGGCACGCGCTTGCCCTTGGGGCGTTCGAAATGGCTGCACACGATCACCCGCGCGCCCTTGCCCGCCAATTCGGCGATGGTGGGTGCGAGACGTTCGATGCGGGTCAGATCGGTGATGCGTCCATCGCGCACCGGCACGTTCAAATCGGCGCGCACCAGCACGCGCTTGCCGGACACATCCACGCCATCAAGCGTGCGAAACGATCCCATTCCGGCCCCCGCTTACAGGCTGCCGAGCAGGGCGGCGGTGTCCGACATGCGGTTCGAGAAACCCCATTCATTGTCGTACCAGGTCAGAATCCGCAGCAGCCCGCCATCGACCACGGCGGTCTGGGTCGCGTCGAAGGTGGAAGAGGCCGGGCAATGATTGAAATCGATCGACACCAGCGGCGCGGTGTTATAGCCCAAAATCCCGGCCAATTCGCCTTCCGACGCCGCCTTCATCGCGGCATTGACCGCGTCCTTGGTGGCGGGCTTGGCGGTGACGACATCAAGCGACACCAGCGACACGTTCGGCGTCGGCACGCGAATGGCGGTGCCATCGAGCTTGCCCGCCAGTTCCGGCAACACCAGACCCACGGCCTTGGCGGCCCCGGTCGAGGTGGGGATCAACGACACGGCGGCGGCACGGGCGCGATGCAGATCGCTGTGCAGCGTGTCCACCGTGCGCTGATCGCCGGTATAGGCATGGATGGTGACCATATAGCCGCGCAGGATGCCGAAATTATCGTGCAGCACCTTGGCGACCGGCGCCAGGCAATTGGTGGTGCAGGAAGCATTGGAGACCACGGTCATGTCGGAGGTGAGAACCTTGTGGTTCACGCCGTAAACGATGGTGGCGTCCACGCCGTCGCCGGGGGCCGAAATCAGCACCTTGCGCGCCCCGGCGGTGAGCAATTGCCCAGCGGCGGCCTTTTTGGTGAACAGACCGGTGCATTCCATCGCCACATCGACGCCGGCCAGCGGCACCTGGGTGGGATCACGATGCGCGGTCACCTTGATCGGGCCATAGACCCGGCCGTTGTGACGGATGGTGATGCTGTCGCCTTCCACCAATACTTCGCCGGGAAAGCGGCCATGCACGCTGTCGTAACGCAGAAGGTGAGCATTGGCCTCGACGCTGCCCAGATCGTTGATCAACACCGGCACCACGTCTTCACGCCCGCTTTCGATGATGGCGCGCAGCACCAAACGTCCAATGCGGCCAAACCCGTTGATAGCAACCTTTACGGCCATGTTACTCACCCTCTCGATATTATGTTAATTCGTCAATATGTTAACTCAGGTTCCGCTCAACCAAGCGCCAGCCGGTCGCGCACGCGCCGGGCGATTGCCTCCGGTGTGATTCCGAAATGACGATACAGAACTTCCGCCGGGGCAGAAGCCCCGAAACCGTCCATGCCGATAAATATTCCATCGGCGCCCAACCAGCGTTCCCAGCCAAAGCCGGACGCCGCCTCGATGCCCACGCGCAGGCCGCTGCCCAACACCGCGGCGCGCTCGGCCTTGTCCAATTGCGCGAACAACTCCCAGCACGGCATGGAAACCACGGCGGCGCGAATGCCCTCTTTGGTCAGCAAATCGCGGGCGGCCACGGCGATGGCCACCTCGGTGCCGGTGGCGATCAAGGTCACGTCGCGCTCGCCCTCGGCCTCCAGCAACACATAGCCGCCACGGCCGGACATATTTTCATCGCCCGCGTCACACAGGCTGGGCACCGCCTGGCGCGATAGCACCAAGGCCGAAGGCCCATCGGTGCGCTGCAACGCCAACTGCCAGCATTCCAGTGTTTCAATGGCGTCGGCCGGGCGGAACACCGCCAGATTGGGCATGGCGCGCAGGCTGGCCAAATGCTCGACCGGCTGATGCGTCGGGCCGTCTTCGCCCAAGCCGATGCTGTCATGCGTGAGCACATGGATCACCCGCAGCCCCATCAAGGCGGCCAACCGCAGCGCCGGGCGCAGATAATCGCTGAACACAAAGAACGTGCCGCCGTAAGGGATAAACCCGCCATGCAGCGCGATGCCGTTCATCGCCGCCGCCATGCCGTGCTCGCGCACGCCGTAATAGATGTAACGCCCGGCGAAATCCTCGGGGGTCACGCCGCTCATGCCGCCCACCAGGGTCAGGTTCGATCCGGTCAGATCCGCCGAACCGCCAACCAATTCCGGCGCCGCCGGCACCAGCACTTCCAACGCTTTCTGGCTGGCCTGACGGGTGGCGATCTTGGGCTTGGTTTCGCCCAGCTTGGTCTTGGCGGCGGCCACCACGGCGTCGAGCCCAGCCGGCGGCACGCCCGATATCTCGCGCTCGAACAACACGCGATCCTTGTGCCCGGCCAAACGCGCTTGCCATGCGGCGCGGGCATCCGCTCCCTTGGCGCCCACCGCGCGCCATGCGGCGGCGAGATCGGCGGGGATTTCAAACGGCGCATGTTGCCAGCCCAACAGCAATTTGGCGCCGGCGGCCTCCGCCGCACCCAAAGCCGAGCCATGCGCCCCGGCGGTGCCCGCCTTGCGGGGCGCGCCAAAGCCGATGATGGTGCGGCAGGCGATCAGTGTGGGCTGCTGGTTGCCCAGCGCGGTTTGGATCGCCGCCGCCACCGCCTCGGGATCATGCCCATCGACCGCCGCCGTGGCCCAGCCGCTGGCGGCAAAGCGGGCCAATTGATCGTCGCGGCACGACAGCGCCACATCGCCGTCGATCGAAATCGCATTGTCGTCGAACAGCACGCACAGCTTTGACAGTTGCAGATGCCCGGCCAGGCTGATCGCCTCGTGCGAGATGCCCTCCATCAGATCGCCGTCGCCACAAAACACCCAGGTGCGATGATCGACCAGATCCGGGCCATATTGCGCGGCCAGCAGTTTTTCCGCCATCGCCATGCCCACGGCGGTGGCAAGCCCCTGGCCCAACGGCCCGGTGGTGGTCTCGATTCCGGGATGCTCGCCATATTCCGGATGTCCGGCGGCGCGCGAATGCAATTGGCGGAAATTTTTCAGCTCATCGATGCCCATGTCGGCGTAGCCGGTGAGATGCAGCAGCGCATACAGCAACATCGAGCCATGCCCGCCCGACAGCACAAAGCGGTCGCGATCGGCCCAGCGCGGCTGTGAGGCATCGAACTTCAAGAAGCGCGAGAACAACACCGTGGCGACATCGGCCATGCCCATCGGCAAGCCCGGATGGCCCGAATTGGCCGCCTCCACCGCATCGATCGCCAGGGCGCGAATGGCATCGGCCATCCGCCTGGTATCGGTCAGGGGCCGCGCCAGAATTTCCGCCTGACGCGCCAATGCCGGATTGGGGGCCGAAGGATCGGTGATGCTCGCCATGGTCGATTCCCAACTGAAGAATGGGGCGCTCATAGATGCGCGCGCGACGCGAGGCAAGTGCGCCAAAAGCATAGCCGGTCGAACGATGCGTTGGCCCAGTCTATTTGGGCTACATTTGCTGCGCGGCGGCGGGCCGAAAGACTCTAACCCGCCGTTCGCTTCACCGCCTCATACAGCAACGCCGTTCCGGCCGCGGCATCCCCCGGTTCGATGCTTTCTTCCTCGCAATGCGACTTGCCATCCTTGCAGGGGATGAAAATCATCGCCGCCTTCATGTGGTGCGCGGCATAGATCGAATCATGCCCGCCGCCGGAAATGATATCCCGATGACCCAACCCCAGATCGTCCGCCGCCGTGCGCATCATCGCCAGCAAGCCCGGATCGAATGGGGTCGCGGGCAGGGTAAAGATTTCGGAAATTGCCAGAGCCACCTCGCAATCGCGGGCGATGAAACCGGCCTCACGCGGGAATTGCGCCTTGATGCGACTCAGTTCCGCGTCGGAGGGATGGCGGAATTCCACCGAAAACCGCACCTCGCCGGGGATCACGTTGGATGAATTGGGAATCACCACCAGCCGCCCCACCGTGCCGCGCCCGTCCTCGCCGCGCGCCCGCATCATGCGATCGACCAGATCGATCACCCGCGCCGCGCACAACAGCGCATCGTGGCGGAACGCGGGCGGGGTGGTGCCGGCATGAGCGGCCTGACCCAAAGCCACCACATCGTACCACACCTGCGCCTGACAGAAGGTGACGATGCCGAGTGGCAAATGGGCGCGCTCCAGCATCACGCCCTGTTCGATGTGCAACTCGAAATAGGCCGCACCGGCAAAGGGCGTGCCCGGCGTGGCGCCGCGCGCCGCGGCCAGTGCCTGGCCCAGAGTGATCCCCTCGGCGTCACAGCGCGCCAGCGTGGCCGCGGGCGGATGCACACCGGCCCACAGCCCGCTGCCCAGCAGCGCCTTGCCGAAACGCGCGCCTTCCTCATCGGTCCAATTGACCAATTCGACCGGCGCTTGGGTAACGACATGGTGATCGTTGAGGCTGCGCATCACCTCCAGCCCGGCCATCACCCCCAGCGCGCCATCGTAACGCCCGCCATTGGGCTGGCTATCCAGATGGCTGCCGAACAGCACCGGCGGCAGGCTGGGGTCGGCGCCTTCGCGCCGCGCGAACATGTTGCCATATTCATCGCTGCGCAGCGCAAGCCCGGCCTGCTCGCACAGCGCCGCGAAATGGGCGCGGGCGGCAAGATCCGGCGGCGACAGCGCCAAACGGTGCACGCCGCCCTTTGCGGTGGCGCCAAAGCGGGCCATCTCGCACAGAGAGTCCCATAATCTTTCGGAGTTGATCGGCAGATGTTTCATGGTTGCATCTTGCCCAAATCCCAACTTCCGGCAAGGGTGTCGCCGTGATGGAGAAATGGCCCCGTGTTCTTTCAAGTGTCCCCCAAGATTCGCCTGTTCGGTCCGTTGTTGCTGCTGGCTTCATTGGCGGGCTGCAAATTGATCGATCAAACCACCTTCAATCCCGCCCTGGCGAAAAAGCCGGTGGCCGCGGCGCCGCTGCCGGTGCTTAATCAAGACGGTGCGCTGCTGACCATCTCGCTGGCCAAAGGCGAGCCCGATTATCAGGACCAGTTGGCCAGTGCGGTGAAACAGGCGCAGGCGATCAAGCCCGACATCGAATTCGACGTGGTGTCGCTGGTGCCGCAAACCGGCAGCACGCAGCCCACATGGGACGAGGCGCAAAAAGTAACCAAATGGGCGCGCCGGGTGGCCGACCAACTGCAGCGGGACGGGGTGAATCCCGGCCAGATCGCGCTCGGATTGCGCGCCGTGCCTGGGCTCGACCATGGCGAAATAAGGGTTTATGTCCAGTAACCATGGACCAATCTCATGTTGAAACCTCTCCCCCCGCCGTTGTTGGGGGCGCGCGTCTTTCGCCCGGCCGCTCGCTGTTGCGGCTGCTGCCCGGGCGCGAACGGCGGTTGAAATCGGGCCATCCATGGGCCTTCAGCAACGAAATCGACATGAAACCGGCCTATCGCGCTTTGCCTGCCGGCGGCGTGGTGCGGTTGGAAGGCGACGACGGCACCAAATTCGGCAGTTTTTGCTTCAATCCGCACAGTCTGATCGCCGCGCGCAAACTCAGCCGCGACCCGGAGGCGCCGCTTGATCGCGCCTGGTTGTCGGCTCGCCTGGATAAGGCACTGGCGTTGCGAGCGCGGCTCGGTCTGGGCGCGCATTGCCGGCTGATCCACGCCGAATCCGATGGAATGCCGGGGCTGATCGCCGATCGTTACGGCGACGTGGCGGTGATCCAGGCCAACAGCGCCTGGGCGGACGGCATCCTGCCCGATCTGGTGGAATTGCTGGTGGAAAAACTGTGCCTGCGCGGCATCGTCGGGCGCAACGACAGTCCGTCGCGCAGCCTGGAGGGGTTGGACAGCAGCGTGTCGTTGCTGTTCGGCGAGGCATCGGGCGTGCTGGCCATCGAAGGCGGGGTGGCGTTTCCCATCGATCCGCTGGGCGGCCAGAAAACCGGCTATTTCTTCGATCAACGCCTGCACCGCGACATGGCGGCCAAACTTTCAGCGGGGTTTCTGGCGCCCGGCGGCCGTGTGTTGGATGTGTGTTGCCACGTCGGCGCGTTCGGCCTGCGCGCCGCCGCCGCGGGCGCCACCCATGTCACCCTGATCGATAGCAGCGAGCCCGCCTTGCTGCATGCCCGCGCCGCCGCCGAACGCAACGGCCTGTCCGACCGCGTGACCACCCAACGCCGGGATGCGTTCGAGGCGTTGGAGCAACTGGGCGCGTCCGGGCAGAAATTCGAGATGGTGATCTGCGACCCGCCTGCCTTCGCCAAATCGCGCAAGGATGTCGAACAAGGCTTGCGCGCCTATGCGCGACTCGCCCGTCTGGCGGCGGGCGTGGTCACACCGGGCGGCCTGCTGTTCATGGCCTCGTGCAGCCATCACGCCGCCCCCGATGTGTTCGCCGAACGCGTGGCACTGGGCGTGTGGAAAGCGGGCCGCGACGGACGCATCTTTGCCTCGGGCGGGGCGGGGCCGGATCATCCGGTGCATCCGGGCTTGCCTGAATCTTCGTATCTCAAGGGGCTGTGGTTGCAGTTGGACTAGGCGGACTATAAGGGAGACACGTCTTTTCTCATTGGGGATCATTCCGTGAGTTTCCACGATCGTGCCGAGACGCTGCTGGTTCGCGCGCTGCTCGGATTTTTTGGGGCGATGAAACCCGAGACCGCATCCAATCTGGGCGGCTGGGTGATGGGCCATGTCGGCCCGCTGCTGCCCACCCACCAGGTGGCGCTCGATAATCTGCGCCATGCGTTTCCCGAACTAAGCGAGCAGAATCGCCGCCGCATCGCCCGCGCGTCCTGGCAGAATCTCGGTCGCGTGCTGGCCGAGTTGGTGCATCTGCCGCGCATCGTGCAGATCACCGAAAGTGGCCCGGGCATGGAATTGCGCAATGGCGAGGTAATCACGCAGATCCACGCCGACCCCGCTCCGGCCATTTTTTTTGCCGCGCATTTGGCCAATTGGGAAATCTTATTGCCGCAGGGCAATCGGATGGGCGGCGAAATCGCCGGCGTTTTTCGCGCCCCGCAACGCCAGGGGGTGACCAATCTGCTGGTGAAAATGCGCCATCTGGCGGCAGGCCATTCCTTCCCGCTGTTTCCCAAAGGTGCGAGAGGCGCGCGCGACGCGCTGGCCTATCTGCGCAAGGGCGGCAAATTGGGCCTGCTGATGGACCAGAAAATGAACGACGGCATCGCCGTGCCGTTCTTCGGCCGCCCGGCGATGACCGCCCCCGCGCTGGCCCGCTTCGCCCTGCGTTTTCGCTGCGCCGTGGTGCCGTTTCACGCCGAACGCATCGGCCCGGCGCGTTACCGCATGGTGGGCGAACCGCCGCTGACACTGCCCGATAGCGGGGATCTGGACCAAGACGTGCTGACCCTGACCACCGAGATCAACCGCCTCATCGAAACCTGGGTGCGGGCACGGCCGGGGGAATGGCTGTGGATCCACCGGCGCTGGCCGCGGGAGGGGGAAGAGAAGGAGAAGGTGAAGTGAGTCGATCGGCCCGGCGAGATGCGCGGATATGATCAGGGAAGTAATATAAAACCGTGTCCCGGTCACCGTAACTAAATAGTAAAATACTTTGCGTGACTGTTCAGAATCACCAGCGCGCTGGTCGATTGTTCCGGATGCAACTGCGATTCATCCGACAGCGAAATGCCGATTCGGTCGGCTTGCAGCAACTTTAAGATGGGTTCCTGATCAGTCAGATTGGGGCAGGCGGGATAGCCAAAGGAATAACGGCTGCCGCGATAACCTTGCTGCAACAAGGCATCGGTGTCGCGGGCATCTTCGGCGGCAAATCCCAATTCGCCGCGGATGCGTTTGTGGGTGTATTCGGCCATGGCTTCGGCCATTTCGACCGAAAGACCGTGCAGCAACATGTAATCCTGATAGCGATCATGTTCAAACCAGATGCGCGCCGTGTCGGATGCTTTTTGACCGACGGTGACGACCTGGAGGGCGATGACATCGCGTTCGGCATCGTCGATGTCGTGCACGAAATCGGCAATGCAATCGCCATCCGTGCGCGTCTGGCGCGGCAAATGAAAGCGTGCAAGCTCGGTGCTGCCATCCTGATCGAAGATGACAACATCGTTGTTTTCACCGGCGGCCTGCCAATAGCCATAGGCGGCCTGGGGCTTCAGTATTTCCTCGGCGGTGCAAAGATCGAGCATCCGGCGTAATTGCGGGCGAAGTTCCTGCTTGGCCCATTCAAGGAATTTTTCCAACGAACGGCCTTGTTTGCGGTACCCCCATTGAAATTGATACAGGCTGCGTTCATTCAGATAGGGCACGATGGCGCGTGGGTCGGCTTCGAGGATGCGCGCTCCCCAGAATGGCGGCAGCGGCGCATTTTCGCGCAAGCGCGCGCGGCGGGCGCGAAGGACAGCGGGAGCTACGGGAACCTGTTTGGATTCTTCCGATACGTTGGCTGGTTTACGGCGCGCCGGGCCGCGTTTGGCGTGGACGGCGGCGAGATAGGTGGACAAGCTGCCGTCGGCGATTTTATCCATCAGATGCAGCCCGTCAAAGGCATCGCGGGCGTAAGCAACTTCGCCGCCGGCGTAGGCGCGCACGCAATCGTCTTCCACATAATTGCGGGTGAGTGCGGCGCCCCCCAACATGACCGGCGTGGAAATGCCAAGCCGCGACAGTTCGATCAGATTTTCGCGCATGACCACGGTGGATTTGACCAACAGGCCCGACATGCCGATGGCGTCGGCCTTGTGGGTTTGCGCGGCGGTGATCAAATCGGCGAGCGGAACCTTGATGCCAAGATTGATCACGCGATAGCCATTGTTGGTGAGAATGATATCGACAAGGTTCTTGCCGATATCATGCACGTCGCCTTTCACGGTGGCCAGCACGATGGTGCCTTTTTGTTGGCCTTCGACACGCTCCATAAAGGGTTCAAGCGCCGAAACCGAGGCTTTCATGGTCTCGGCCGAGGCCAGCACGAACGGCAATTGCATTTTACCGGCGCCGAATAATTCGCCGACTTTCTTCATGCCATCGAGCAAGATATCGTTGATGATTTCAAGCGGTGTGTAAGTTTGCCGGGCGAGCGCGAGATCGTCTTCCAATCCCTTGCGGTCGCCATCGACAATGCGGTCGCGCAGGCGTTCCTCGATCTTGTCGGATCTGGTTTTGCGCACCACATCCACCATCTTGCGATCGGCGAAAATCTCCAGAATTTTGCTGAGAGGATCGTAACCTTCGCGCCTGCGATCAAAGATCAGATCTTCGGCGATTTGCACCTCTTCGGGGGCGATCAGATGCAGCGGACGAATCTTGCTGACATGCAGGATGGCGCCGGTCATGCCGGCCTTTAACGCCAGATCGAGAAACACCGAATTGATCACGGCGCGGGCGGCGGGGTTCAGGCCGAAACTGATGTTGGAAA
Source organism: Pseudomonadota bacterium (assembly GCA_021798375.1). Lineage (GTDB taxonomy): Bacteria > Pseudomonadota > Alphaproteobacteria > Acetobacterales > Acetobacteraceae > JAJZHU01. Next base: position 16,639 of record JAJZHU010000009.1, read on the forward strand.
GGCCGAGAATAATTTGGATGTCGGGAAATTCGTCGCGGATGGCGCGGATGCCTTCCAGCGTCCACAGGCCGAGTTTGCGATCGTCTTCGTTGCCGGTGGCGATGGTGAAGGTGAGCGGGTCGATCAGCAGATCGGATTGCGCCAGGCCATGCCGCGTGCAGGCGAAATCGACCAGACGGCGGGCGATCTCGAGTTTGCGTTCGGGCGATTTGGCCATGCCGGTTTCGTCGATGGTCAGCGCGATAACCCCGGCGCCAAAGCGTTTGGCCAGGATCAGACGGTCGCGCGCGGCGTGCTCGCCATCCTCGAAATTGATCGAGTTGATGATGGGTTTGCCGCCGTGGAGTTTCAGCGCCGCCTCGATCACCGGGGTCTCGGTGCTGTCGATCACCAAGGGCGCGTTCACATTGGCGGTGAAGCGGGTGATGATTTCCGACATCTCGTGCATTTCATCGCGGCCGACGAAAGCGGTGCAGATGTCGAGCGAATTGGAACCCTCGGTCATTTGCTCGCGGCCGATGGCGATGCAGCCGTCCCAGTCGTTGCGTTCCTGGGCCTCGCGCCATTTTTTCGAGCCATTGGCGTTGCAGCGTTCGCCGATCGAGAAATAGGCGTTTTCTTGGCGCAGCGGCACGGAAGTGTAGAGGCTGGCGACTGAGGGCACCCAATAAAACTGGCGGGCCACCGGCGCGGGCCGGGGTGACGTGCCCAAACGGCGCAGCATGGCGTCCAATGCGGCGATATGCGGCGTGTTGGTGCCGCAGCAGCCGCCGATCAGGTTCACGCCGTCCTCGACCACGAAACGTTCGATCCACAGCGCCATTTCTTCCGGGCTGAGCGGGTAGCGCGTGCGGCCATCGACCAGTTCAGGCAGACCGGCATTGGGCTGGACCGAGATCAAGCCCGGCCAGTTTTTGGACAGATAACTCATATGCTCGGCCATCTCGCGCGGCCCGGTGGCGCAGTTGAGGCCGATCAACGGCACATCGAGCGCGTGGATCACGGTGCTGGCGGCGGCGATATCGGGGCCGACCAGCAGGGTGCCGGTGGTCTCCACGGTGACTTGCACAAAGATCGGGGTGGTGGCGCCAAGCTTGGCGCGGGCGATCTTGGCGCCATTCACGGCGCCCTTGATTTGCAACGTGTCCTGGCAGGTTTCGATCAATATCGCATCGACACCGCCCGCGATCAGCCCTTCGGCCTGTAGAGCGAGCGCGGATTCGAGCGCGTCGTAGCCGATGTTTCCCAGCGATGGGAGTTTGGTGCCGGGGCCGATGCCGCCGAGCACGAAGCGCGGCCGGCCATCGACGAATTCATCGGCTGCCTCGCGGGCGAGTTGGGCCGCTTTTTGGTTGATTTCAAAGGTTTTGTCGGCCAGGTCAAATTCAGCCAGGGTGATGGGCGAGCCGCCAAAGCTGTTGGTCTCCACCATGTCGGCGCCGGCCGCAAAGTACGATCGGTGGATGTCGCGCACCATATCGGGGCGCGAAAGGGTCAGAACCTCGGTGCAGTTTTCGCGCCCCCAGTAATCCGCCACGACATCGAGATCCATGTCCTGGATACGGCTGCCGAATCCCCCGTCGCAAAGCAGAACCTGTTGTGAAAGTGTGTCGAGCAGCGAGGGGCGTGTCATTGATGCGATCTTTCGGCGTCTGGCAATTGTTTATGGCGGGCCTGCTGGATCAGCACGTCGATCGGCGCCGCGATGCGCCGCGGGCTGTCGGCCGTGAGGCCCGCCGCCGCAAGCATCGCCGCCAGATCTTGCTGGGTGAAACCCGGCCAGCGGTGGGATAGCGGGCCGATCAAGGCGAGGTTGCTATAATGATCAAGCTCGGCGATCAAAAGCGTGCCGCCCGGACGCAATACGCGGGCGGCCTCGCGCAGCACGGCGGCCGGGTCTTCGGCATGGTGCAGCACCATGCACAGGCTGACGACATCAAAGCTGTGGTCGGCCAGCGGCAGACGATACATATCGGCCAGGCGTACCGAGCAATGTCCAAAGCCGGCGTCGGCCAGGCGGGTGCGGGCGAGCGACAGCATGGTGCGGCTGGCATCGACGCCGAGGCCGCTTTTGATCAGAGGCGCGGCACTGGCAAGCAGCCAGCCGGTGCCGGTGCCGATATCAAGCATCCGCCCCGCGGGTGTGGGAAGCAGCGCGAGCAGGGCTGCCTCGGCGGCTTCGGCGGGCAGGTTGATCGTGCGCATTTCATCCCAGGCGGCAGGATTCTGGGCGAAAGCGGCGCTTGCGGTGCGTGAGCGTTCCGTCAGCACGCGGGCGGCCTGGCGGCGGTCGGCGGCAAGTTCGGGGTCGTCTTGGGGCAGTCGGGCGAGGAGGGAGCGGGTCAGACTGCCTTTGTCGTCGTCGGGGAGGGTGAACCATACATTGGCCCCCTCGCGCAGACGGGCGAGCAGACCGGCGTCGCATAATAGTTTAAGGTGCCGTGACAGGCGCGGTTGCGATTGGTCGAGAATTTCGGTGAAATCGACCACACAAAAGCCGCCGCGTGCGGCGAGTGCCAGCAGACGGAGACGGGTCGGTTCGGCCAAAGCCCGGAGCGAGGTGAGTAAATCTTCCACGCCTCTCAAATGACATAAAGATATATTTATGTCCATAGGGTCGTGTGATTTTGGAGGGTGGAATTTGTCCGATTCGCGACTGGCGGTGCGGTTTGGGGCGCTGGCGGGATGGCAAAATGGTGAATTGTTGCTGATGGAGGATCGCGCGGCGGATCTCGCGCCGGGCCGCGCCGTGCTATGGCTGCCCAGGACGCATCGGATCGGCTGCGATTGCTGCGTGGGCCGGGATATTTGGGCCGAGGCTTTGTCAGCGTGTTTTGTGGCGATGGTCAAAGGCGATCGTCCCAATTTTTCCAGCGTATTGGCCGTTTTGGACGAAGCCGGTGCGGCGCGGTTGCGGCGGGTGTTGGTGGAAGACAGGCTGCTCGCGGCACGGTTTCGCGTGGAATAATTGGGAGGCAATTGCCTGGTTTTGCGCCTGTTACATGTTTTACGACAATTTTTTCATGAAATTAAGGCGTTCCGCGAAAACGCTGCATATGCTAATGGCGGGGGTGCGAGGCGTCCGAGGTCGTGGTTGGGTTTGGTCCGCACCCCGGGCTTGCGTGGCCTGGGGATGAGTTTTGAGGGGAATTTTGCGTGGATCGTGAGGATAATATTGTCGGCGCCAGTCCCACGACCGGGGCCGGCGCTGGAATGAAACAGCCCGTGAACGATGTGCGTGTGGCGGCGGTGGTGCAGGTGGCGCGTTATTGGGGGGTTGACCCTGATGTGCGTGAATATCGGCGTCCGATGGAAGAAAAATTTGCGTCTTCCGCATCGCTGGCTTTGTGGCTGACCGGTGTCGGATTATGGGCCAAGGCGACCACCCTGAAGTTCTCTCAGCTCTATCGCTTCAACGACGGTGTGCCGGTGATTCTGATGTTCACCGACGGCACGGCGGGGATTGTGGCGGGTGTCGACCAGG
>JAJZHU010000187.1 GCA_021798375.1 Pseudomonadota bacterium
ACGGCAAGATGATCAGATGGGAATTTGATTTTCCGGCAAGACGGGCGCGCTCACTCTCTGGCCGGCGATGTTGCCGGCGCGCATTGAGCAAATCCCGCCGCGTGCGTGGACCGACCAAACGCCGTGGCTTCGGCTCGACCTAAAGTCATCACGTTTTCGAGCATGATCGCCGCAGGTTGAATAACACGTAGGCGTGAATCATGCGCCACTAGGCCGGGTGCCGGGATGCTTTGTGATCCGGCACGCGCGTGATGCCTGTCAAGAAAGGTTTGCGCGGCGCGGCAGAATCAGCATGGGGCCATACGCAATTACAAAGCCCGCGAAGGCGGCAATCCAGAAACAGGCGGCACAGACGAGCAAAATCATCGTCCACGCTCCTCCAAACGCCGCCGCGACCCGCGTGATCGCCGCGAGATTTACCAGCAGGTAGATCAGGCTTGTGGCGCGATCGGCCTTGAGTTGGCGTCCGGTGTGGCCGCGAGTGGCGCGGCTCATCACGGCCAGGATCATGGTGCTGACTCCGCCCACCGTCAGCGCGTGGATCGCGGCGCTGGGCGGAATATTCGGGTTCAGATTCGCCAAACCCAGCAAGGCCACGCCCAATACCAGCCAAGCGTAGCCGATATGCAGGATCATGAGCAACGGTTCGGCGATGGTGGCCACGGTGCGCCAACGCGATAGACGCCACAGATTGAGTGCGGCGCCAAGCAGCAGCAACCACCCGATGGCGCGGGATTCCGGCAGGAATGCCCAACAGAACAGGCCCACCGGCAGAACGGCGAGCGCCGCGCGATCGACCCGGCCGGGTGCGGCGGGAAGTGCGGCACCGGGGCGTTTGGCAAGCCAATTGCGGGTGAAATTCGGCACGATCCGGCCGGCCACAACCGAAATCAGCACGATCACCGCAGCAAACCCAAGCCGCCAGCCGAGCCCATCCGGCACAGCGGCGCCATAGGCTTGCAGGTGCATCAGGACATTGGCGGCGGCAAGCACGCTCAGCAGCGCGACAATCGGCAGATTGCGCCAATTGCGACCCGATATGATCTCGTAACCGGCAACGCCGGCCAAGGCCATGGTGAACGACGCATCAATCGCCAGCGCCAGCCATGCGGGCACGAACACCGAGACGAGGCAGACGATTCGCCCAACCATCCAAAGTGCTGCCAAACAGGCCAGTCTGCCGCCGATGACCGGCGGTCGTCCGGTCCAGCTTGGAATGGCGGTGAGCGAGAACCCGGCAATCGCCGCTGCGACAAAGCCGAACAACATTTCATGGATGTGCCATTCGAGCGGGTCGAAACGGCTCGGTAGAGTGTCCCCCGTGGCCAGCATGACGATCCACACCGTCAGCGCCGTGGCGGCCCAGACCGTCGCCCCAAGAAAAAACGGGCGAAAACCATAGGTTAGCAAGGTCGGGGCAACCTTTGTGGTCATTGTTCGTATCCTCCGATAATTGGCGTGGGTCCGTTGATCCGCGGGCCAAAACAAAAGCGAGCCCGCAGTGGTAACGCATTGGTGATTTCGACAGTATCACCAACGACGCGCAATCCTAATACTCTATCCAACCGGAGGAACGTTGCAACTCCATCCCGCGATATCGGAAACACACGTGCCATGTCTCCTGTCTTACGTTCAGCGAGCTTTGGACCTGGGCGCGAGGCGATGCTCGATGTCGAACAAAAGGCCGCCGCGGCGGGTGTAACACCACCAGGTGAGCAGGATGCAACTGACGTAGAAGCCCAGGAAGCCGTACAGCGCCATCTGGGCACCGCCGGTTGCCGCGATCGAGGAGCCAAAGCTTTTCGGGATGAAGAACGCCCCGAACGCCGCCACCGCCGAGGTGAAGCCGATGATCGCCGCCGATTCCTTGTCGGATTGTTTCACCAGTTCGGTTCCTTTCAATCCCGGCTCCAGTCTGGCCACCTCTTTGCGCATGATCGCCGGGATCATCTGGAAGGTGGAGGCGTTGCCGACGCCGCTGGCGGCGAACAGGAACAGGAAACAACTGAAGAATACCGGGTAGGCCGAAGGGCCGCCGTTCATGCTCAGTGCATACAGCAGCCCGAGTGTGCCGATGCTCATCGCCGTGAATACCCACAGTGTGATGCGCCCGCCACCGAACCGGTCACTCGGCTTGCCGGCCATGGCCCTTGCGATCGCACCGACCAGCGGGCCGAGGAAGGCGTAATGCAGCGCGTTCACCTGGGGAAACAGCACCTTCGACAGCAGCGGGAACGCCGCCGAGAAGCCGATGAACGAGCCGAATGTGCCGGTGTATAGCCAGCACATGACCCAGTTGTGCTTGCGCTTGAAGATCACCGACTGGTCGGAGAACGAGGCCTTCATGGTGGCGATGTCGTTCATGCCGAACCAAGCCGCGAATGCGCTGGCGATGATGAACGGCACGAAAACGAAGCCCGCGTTTTGTAGCCATAGCGTGGTTGTGACACCGGCCTTGGTCAGAGATTGCGGCTCGCCACCGAGCCAGCCGAACACGCCGGTGGTGATCGCCAGCGGCACCACGAACTGAACCACGCTGACGCCAAGATTGCCGAGCCCCGCGTTGGCTGCCAGGGCGCTGCCCTTTTCTGCTTTGGGGAAGAAGAACGAGATATTCGCCATCGAGGAGGCAAAATTGCCGCCGCCAAGGCCGCACAGCAGGGCGAGCACCAGGAAAATCACATAGGGCGACCCGGGATTTTGCACCGCAAAGCCCATGCCGAGCGCCGGCAGCAGCAGCGACCAGGTGGTGAGCGTCGTCCATAGCCGGCCGCCAAATACCGCGGGCATGAAGGAGTAGAACACCCGCAGCGTGGCGCCTGAAAGGCCCGGCAGCGCCGCCAGCCAAAATAATTGGCCGTTGGTGAAGGCAAAGCCGACCGCGGGCAGCTTGGCCACCACCACCGACCATACCATCCACACCGCGAACGACAGCAGTAGGCAGGGCACCGAGATCCACAGATTGCGCCGGGCAATAGGGCGGCCGATGGCGTTCCAGAATGCCGGATCTTCGGGGCGCCAATCCTGTATGGCGCCTGAACCGGCCAGCGCACCCTCGTGATCCGGCCCGTGGAGCGGCTGCATTTCGGGTAGTTCCGGCAGCCTCGATACCGGCACACCGGCCCGTTGCGCGGTGCGTTCCATTTGGCGGATTGAAACATGCATCCAAATGAGGGCCGTCGAGGCGGTCGCGAACAGCAGCCAGAAGCAGCTTTGCCAGATGCCGGTAAGATCGGAAAGCGCGCCAAATGCGATCGGGAAGACGAAGCCGCCGAGGCCGCCGACCAGCCCCACCACGCCACCGACCGCGCCGACGCGATCGGGGTAATAGACCGGGATGTGCTTGAATACGGCCGTGTTGCCAAGGCCCATGAAGAAGCCCAACACCGCGGCAACCACCATGAAGCCGATGACGCTCAGATGGGTTGAGAAGGTGATCGGGCCATGGGCGCCCTGCATGATGTAATGGGTGGGTGGATAGGACAGTAGGAAGGTGCAGGCCACCGAAACCATGAAGGTCCAATACATGATCCGGCGCGCGCCGACCTTGTCGGACAGTTGCTCGCCGTAAGCACGAAACACCGACGCGGGGATGGAATAGGCGGCGGCGATCATGCCGGCCGAGACGATGCTGACGCCATACACGCCGATAATGTAATGCGGCAGCCACAGCGCCAGCGAGACGAAGCCACCAAAGACAAAAAAGTAATAGAGCGAGAAGCGCAAGACCTGCACATTGGCCAATGGTTCGAGCATCCGCGCCAGGGTTTCCGGCTTTTCGCCTGCCAGGCGGCGGCGTTCGAGATCTGGATCGTTCCTGGTTGTCAATAGAAACACGAAGGCGGTGACAGCCAGGGTGGCGGCCCATATCAGCGCCACGCCCTGCCAGCCATGCATCGCCATCACGGTGGGGGCGGCAAGCTTGGTGATCGCGGCGCCTACGTTGCCGATGCCGAAAATGCCGAGTGCCGCACTCTGCTTGTTGTGTGGAAACCATTTCGCCACGTAGGCGACGCCCACCGAGAACGTGCCGCCGGAAATGCCGACGCCCAGCGCCGCGAGCAGAAAGGTGTGATAATCATGCGCCAGCGTCAGCAATGAAGTCATGACGGCGGCGGACAGCATGGTGAGGAAAAACACCATCCGCCCGCCATACTGATCGGACCAGATGCCGAGAACAAGGCGAATCAGCGAGCCGGTCAGAATCGGTGTGCCTACCAGCAGGCCAAGTTGCGTGTCGGTGAGGTGGAGGTCGCGCTGGATCTGGATGCCGATGATCGAGAAGATCGTCCAGACCGAAAAGCAGACGGTGAAGGCGATGGTGGAGAACCAAAGCGCGCGACTCTGATCACCTGGTTTTATCCCCGGGTTTATTGAAGCAAAAGACATATCAATACCTTTAATTTCATGAAGCCGGTTGAATGGCGCGCGAGCGTTAATTGATTTTAGTCACATCATTAATGGCTATTTATCACTATTTGCATTGATGCAAATCAATGCACCCGGCGCCGGACGCGCCAATAGTCGCGCCATGCTCCACGGTGATCCCATGCTGGTCGCCTTCGCACGCAGGAACCCAGGAATGAGTCATTTTCTCGATCGCCTCACGTTCTTTCGCAAGAACGCCGAACCCTTTTCCAACGGGCACGGCATCACCACCGACGAACCCCGCGATTGGGAGGACAGTTACCGCAAGCGTTGGCAACATGACAAAATCGTGCGCTCGACCCATGGCGTGAACTGCACCGGATCGTGTTCGTGGAAGATCTACGTCAAGGGCGGCATCGTGACCTGGGAGACACAGCAAACCGATTACCCGCGCACGCGGCCGGATCTGCCCAATCACGAGCCGCGTGGTTGCGCGCGTGGCGCCAGTTATTCCTGGTATCTTTATTCCGCCAATCGGGTGAAGCATCCGATGGTGCGCGGGCGTCTGCTCAAATTATGGCGCGAAGCCCGCACAACATTGCCGCCCGTCGCCGCCTGGGGTTCGATTGTCGAAAATCCCGAAAAACGCGCGAGCTATACCGGTAAGCGCGGCCTGGGTGGGCTGGTGCGGGCGACATGGGACGAGGTCAACGAGATCATCGCGGCGGCGAACGCCTATACGGTGAAAACACACGGTCCCGATCGGGTGATGGGATTCTCGCCAATCCCGGCGATGTCGATGGTGTCATATGCGGCGGGCGCGCGTTATTTG
>JAJZHU010000188.1 GCA_021798375.1 Pseudomonadota bacterium
TGCCCAGGCCGGGATCGATGGTGTCGATTTTATCGCCCAGCAGCCGCGCCAAACGAACCGGATCACGCAATGGCGCCGCCGTGCCCACGCGAATGGTCTCGATCCGGCGATCCACGCGGTGCGCCAACAGATCAAGCCGCCGCGCGCCAATGCCATGCGCGGTGAGAGATTCGCACAACGCACGGCTCAATTCATCGATCGCGCGGGCGATGGCCGGCGCCGTGCCGATCGGTTCGGCAAACGCCCGCGTGGCTTGTGGCGTTTCCGCCGGACGGTGCGGCGTGATCGGTTCGGCCACACGGCCCACGGCCTGATCGATGCGCCGCCATAATTCAGGACCAAAACGCAAAGCCAGCGGCGCACGCGGCTGGTCCAGCACATCGCGGATCCGCTCGAATCCCAGACGCTTCAGCCCCAAAATCATCGCGGACGGCAAACGCAACGCCACCAATGGCAGCGGACGCAACGCGCTCACGGCCTCGCCAGGCGCTATCACCATCCGCACCACCCCGCCAAACCGGGCCACGGCGTGCGCTGCCCCCCAATAATCCGCCATCGCCGCTTGTGATGTGCAGCCAAAATGGGCCAGCCGCGCGCATAAATCTTCCAGCATGGCAGCCTCGCCGCCATGCAAATGCGCGCAGCCCGTGGCGTCGATCACCAATCCATCGGGCGGATCGGGGGCGATAATCGGCGCGTAACGCTGCAACGCCCAAGCCGCCAAACGCGCCAACCCCGCCTGATCGGCGGTAGGGTCGGCATCGCACATCATCAGCCCCGGCACCAACAATTGCGCCTTGGTGGCGTCCATCCCCACCCAAAGCCCCGCCGCCCGCGCCGCCCGATTGACCGCCAGCACCGCCCGGCGGCGGTTCTGCCGCCCCACCAGCACCAAAGTTTGATCAACCGGCGGCGCGGTGGAACCCATCTGCCTGATCAGCCGGTCGGTCGGCCAAAACGGCAGGAAGAGCGAGATAACCCTGGGCATCGCAAGCTTCCACGATCAAATCCGCGCTTTCTCCGGCACGGCAACGGAGCAATTCCACCCGCCAGCGTGCCCGCCCTATGCCGGGCACGGGCAATAAGGCGGAGGGCAAGGCGGTAATCCGCCAGCGTGTGACGGCGGCGGTGGGTTGGCTCAACTCCGCCTCATTGCGTACCCGCCGCAACGCAATCATCGGCCGCCCGGCACGCTCGGCGGCCAATTGCAACCGGCGCGAGGCAGTCATCGAAAGCCGGGCAATTTCCGCCACCACACTAACCCCGCCATGCCGCAAAGCCTCTTCACAACAGGCAAGCAAGCTGGCCTCGGGCGCCGCCTCCAGATGGATCACCCGATCGGCCGCAAGCCCTGCCTGCGCCAGGCCGGGCGCGAACAAATCCGGACGCGGCAGGCACCACAACACCGGCCCGGCAAGACGCGCCACAATCCCCACCGCGAACAGCGAAACCGCCGCCATATCCTTGCCGCCGCCGGCCATTTCATGCAAAGCGCCCAAAGCCAACCCCTTGCCGGGCAAACAATGATCGAGCGCCGCAACCCCGAACGGCAGCACGGCAGTGGGCCTCGCATGGGCGGATTCCATCTGTTTGATACGGGCGCGGAGGGCGGCGAGCGAGATGGGCATGGGAACAGATCATGATGAATGTTCTTTATTTGTTCTTATTGCCGGCCGGAGTCAAGGACGCCGTGACAAATTGATCATTACCCAATTGCCCTGCCTTGCGCCGCGCATTCTCTTTCCCAGAGAGCCACGAATATGCTAATCATTTGGATCGGAATGAGATAAGAAATATCCCACCATCCAGAATCGTCAATCAACAAGGCATTATTGAAAGCCACATTCTGTTGCTTGGTTGTAATAAGGACCAATCCATTGATGACTAACGTCATATACTCATTGTTTAAACTTTGTACAATATGTAGGTTCGATTACAAGTCCGGCTCGGAAGTGCTTGAAGCGTGAGTCTCATGAAGATCATCGTTATCGTCGACGATTCGGCCGCCAATCTAAAGATTTATTCAAAGCTTGCTGAAGCCGTGGATACGGACGTCAGGGTGCGGGCGTTTCACAGCCCGCTGCAGGCGATCGAGTGGCTGGAAAGCAACGATCCGGATCTGGTGATCACCGACTATAAGATGCCAGGAATAACCGGCGCGGAGTTCACCAGAAAGATCCGCACCTTGCCCAACTGCACCGATGTCCCGGTGGTCGTCGTGACGGCCTATACCGACCGCGGTTTCAGGATCGAGGCGCTGGAGGCCGGCGCCACCGACTTTCTGCTCAGCCCGGTCGATTATGCCGAATTTCAACCGCGGGTGCGCAATCTGCTCCGGCTGAGCAGCCATCAGCAACTAATCCGCAAACATGCCCAGTCATTGGAGCGGGAATTGCAACAGAGCGAGGCGTTGCGCGACCAAATTTTGCGCGACAGTCACGTTCAATTGGCGCAGGTGATCGATACCGTGCCCGCGCTGGTCAGTGCAACCGATCCCGAAGGGCGCAGCATCTTTGTCAACGCCTACCAGGAGCTGGTGATCGGCCAAAACTGGCGCAGACAAGTCGACGAGCGCGACCAATTTGTCCTTACCACCGGCCAGTCGATCCCCAGCTTCGAGGAACAAATCCTCGACCGTGACGGGGAAGGCCGGACATTCATCACCACCAAGGCGCCGTTGCGCTCGACGGATGGCACGGCCATCGGCGTGCTGACCACGTCGCTGGACATTACCGATCGCAAATGGGCCGAGCGGCAGCTCGAATTCCAGGCCAATCACGATCACCTCACCTCACTGCCGAACCGGCATTATCTCAACCACTGGCTGGCGCGGGAAATCGACGCCGAGGATGCCGCAAAGCGCCCGTTCGCGCTGTATTACATCGACCTTGATCGTTTCAAATATGTCAACGACGGCTGGGGCCACCATTTCGGCGACCGTTTGCTGCAAGCGGTAAGCCGCCGCCTGCAAGACACCATGCGCAATTGCGATCTGGTTGCCAGGCTGGGCGGCGATGAGTTCGCCATCATTCAAATGGGCGTCAACAACTTCGCCGAGGCCGCACCATTCGCCGAACGGCTCAATCGGCTTCTGCTCGAACCATTTCTTATCGAGGGCCGGGAAATTACCACCAGCGCCAGCATTGGCGTGACCATCTATCCATGGGACGGCGAGAGCGCGCGCGAGTTGTTGCAAAACGCCGATCTGGCGATGTACCGGGTAAAGGCAAGCGGGCGCAACGGCGCGGAAACTTTCACCCAGGACATGCAGACCGAGGCGCGCGAAGCGATCCGTGTGCGCAATCTGCTGCATGGCGCGTTGGCGCGGAACGAGTTCGTATTGCTCTACCAGCCCCAAATCGACCTGCGGACCGGCCGCATGGTCGGCGCCGAAGCGCTGCTCCGCTGGTCGCCGGCGGGCGAAGCCTTGCTTAAACCGGCTGTGTTCCTGCGCATCGCCGAGGAAAGCGGCATCATGCGCCCGCTTGATGAATGGGTGCTGCGCGAATCTTGCGAGCAGGCAAAACGTTGGTTCGATACGCTGGGCCAGCCGATCCGGGTTGCCGTGAATCTTTCCGCGCAGACATTCCGCGACCCCAATCTATGCGAACTGGTGATGGAGGTGCTGCGCGAAACAGGCCTTCCCTCCCCGCTGCTCGACCTGGAATTGACCGAAGATGTATTGCTGGACCAGGGCCAAATCACCAGCCGCGAGATCGAAAAATTGCACGCGCGGGGCGTGCGCCTGTCGATCGACGATTTCGGCACCGGCTATTCCTCGCTTGCACGCCTGTCGAGCCTTCGCATCAACGCCCTCAAAATCGATCGCTCCTTTGTCGGCAACCTGACCGAACGCAATAATATGGCCATTGTCAGGACCGTGGTCAGTCTCGGCCAGGCGCTCGATCTCGAAGTCCTCGCGGAAGGGGTGGAGACCGCCGAGCAACTCGACCAGGTGCGGGAAGTGGGCTGTGACCTCGTGCAGGGCTATTTCACCGGCCATCCGATGGATGCTGCCCAGTTGGAACGCCATCTGGAATACATTGAATCCAAAGAATTTTCCAAAACGAGCGGCCTGGCTTGGTGGACCGAAAAAGAAGGTCACGAGCCATGCCTGGAACCGTGACCAGCACCGGATATATCACCAGGAAATGGCTCGGCGTTCACGCCGGGGACCGGCAGATGGTGATAAACCGGTTTGCCGCCGGCATCGTTGTATTGATCTTCAATCTCTGGGCCAAACCCCGGGGCTTGATGTCCGGGATGCCGCTGTTCGGGCCGAGCCTGTTTATCGTGGTGGGCTGGCTGATTGCGCTTTACCTGATGGCGCGGCCGGCATCATCCGCCAGACGCCGCGTGGTCGCGCTGATCGTTGATTGCGGCGCCGTGTCCTATGAACTGCATATCGGCGGGTCCGCCACCTGCTGGCTGTTCGCCGGCTATTTATGGACAATCTCCGGCTATGGCTATCGGTTTGGGTCGCGCTTTCAGATTTACGCCATGGCGATCGCCACCATCGGATTCTGCGCCATGGCGGCGGTCACACCCTACTGGAGCGGCCAACCGGCCCTGGTGGTTGGCGGCCTCATCAGCGTTACGGTTGTGCCGCTTTACGCACTGGCGTTGATCAGGCGATTGTCGCAAGCGACACACCAGGCCGAGGAAGCAAGCCGAGCAAAGTCCCTGTTCATCGCCAGCGTCAGCCACGAATTGCGCACGCCGCTGAACGCGGTCATCGGCATGGGTTCACTGTTGGAAAGCAGCGATCTCAAGCCCGATCAGGTCCAAATGAGCCAAACCATCACGACGGCGGCACGCAGCCTGCTGTCGCTGATCGACGGCATTCTGGATCTGTCGCGGGCAGAAGCCGGCCGGATGCCGATCGCGCACACCGACTTCGATCTGCTGCAAGTGCTCAACGAACTCAAGACCATTTTCGTTGCCCAGGGGCGCGCCAAGGGGGTCCAACTCAACCTGCACGTCACGGCGCGGACCCCGCGGTTGCTGCACGGCGATGCCCGCAAGCTGCACGAAATTCTGCTTAACCTGATCGGTAACGGGATGAAATTCACTGCCGCCGGCAGTATCACGGTGGGGGTGGACGCGGTAACGCGGCAAGATGCGCAGGTAAGGCTGCGTTTTGAGGTGATAGACACGGGAATCGGCATCGCGCCGGAGGCAC
>JAJZHU010000189.1 GCA_021798375.1 Pseudomonadota bacterium
CGCCGATTGGCGCGATTGGGTGGTATTGACCAAGCCGCGGGTGATGAGTCTGGTGGTGTTCACCGGCTTCATCGGCCTGTGGATGGCGCCGGGGCACATCGACCCGGTGAGCGGCCTTGCCGCGATCCTGGCGATTGCTTTGGCGTCGGGCGGCGCGGGCGCCATCAATATGTGGTACGACCGCGACATCGATGGGCGGATGCGGCGCACCGCGAATCGTCCCGTGCCGATGGGGCGGATCGATGCGCTCGATGCGCTCGGGTTCGGCGTGGTGTTGTCGGGCCTTTCGGTGATGCTGATGGGGCTGGCGGCCAATTGGCTGGCGGCGTTTTTGCTGGCGGTGTCGATCGGCTATTACGTCGGCATTTATACCATGTGGCTAAAGCGCCGCACGCCGTTCAACATCGTCATTGGCGGTGCGGCCGGGGCATTTCCGCCGGTGGTGGGCTGGGCGGCGGTGACGGGCTCGGTCGATTTGTTGCCGTTGTTGATGTTTGTCATCACGTTTTTCTGGACGCCGCCGCATTTCTGGTCGCTCGCGCTGTATGCCGAGATCGATTACGAGCGCGCCGGCGTGCCGATGCTGCCGGTGGTGGCCGGCGCGCGCGAAACACGCAAGCAGATCCTGATCTATACCTTGTTGTTGTTGCCGATTTCGCTGCTGCCGTATTGGCTGGGGTTGGTCGGGCGCAGTTATGGCGTGGTGGTCGCGTTGCTGGGTTTGGGGTTTGTGGTGCACGCCATTCGTGTGTGGCGCGATCAGTGTGACGCCAGCGGGGCATCGGCATTGAATGACAAGCCGGCGCGCCAGGCGTTTCGTTTTTCGTTGGTCTATCTGGCGGTGCTGTATGTGGCATTCGCCGTTGATGCGGCGATCAGGAGTGTGACATGAGCAAGCTTCCTCTGCCGGGGCAAAGCCCGAATATAGCGCGGTTCCTGCGCGAACGGCGCGGACGGAATCTGGCGATGCTGGTGGCGTTGGTGGCGTTCGCCGCGCTGTTTTATGCCATTGCGATGGTAAAGATGGGCAAGGTCGGATGAAAAGCCGGGAGCCGTTGCCGCCGGTAAGGCGTGTCCCGCGCGAGCGCCGTCGCCCTTGGTTGGGGTTGGCGGCGGCGGCGACGGGATTGGCCATGCTGGGCGCCAGTTTTGCCGCGGTGCCGCTGTATCGTGTGTTTTGCCAGGCCACCGGATATGGCGGCACGCCGCAGATTGGCGGGGTGGCGCATCGTGGCGCATCCAATGCGCAGGTGGTGGTGCGCTTTAACGGCGATGTGAACGGCGGCCTGCCGTGGAGTTTCGCGCCCGATCAGGCGCAGGTGCGGGTGGGTCTGGGCGACGAACAGGTGGCGTTTTTCCATGCCCGCAACAACAGCGCCGCGCCGGCCACCGGCATCGCGGTTTATAATATCACCCCCGAAAAGGCGGCGCATTATTTCCATAAAACCGCGTGTTTTTGCTTCAATCAGCAGACTTTGGCGGGCGGGCAAAAGATGGAATTCCCGGTGTCGTTTTATGTCGATCCGGCCATAGCCAGCGATCCGGCCACCTCCGATGTGCATACCATCACCTTGTCGTATAGTTTTTTCCGGACGCTTGACGATGCCAAGCGCAGTGGCGCCTTGGCCACGGCCGGTCCGCATGTGGGGGCCAATCCAAAGCTCCTGTCCCTTATTTCCTCCAATTCCACACTCAAAGGTCAGCCATGAGCAGCGACGCGCACGGGGCTAGTTTGCCGACATCTTCGGGCTTGAAACAGCCATATCATTTGGTTGATCCCAGCCCGTGGCCGCTGGTTGCCGCGATGGGCGGCGGGATGATCGTGACGGGGATCATTTTTGTCGCGCATTATCACAATTTTATTTTGCTGATATTGGGCGCTCTTACCACTGTCACCACGGCGTTCATGTGGTGGCGCGATGTGGTGCGGGAAAGCCGTACGCCGGGGATGCACAGCGCCGTGGTGCGGTTGGGGCTGCGTTACGGGATGATGTTGTTCATCGCCTCGGAAGTGATGTTTTTCGTGGCGTTCTTCTGGGCCTATTTCCATTTTGCCCTGTTCCCCGAACATGTGTTGAATTTGCCCGGCAATCTGGTGTGGCCGCCGAAGGGGGTGGTTACGTTCGATCCGTTCAAGCTGCCGTTGCTCAATACGATGATCCTTCTGTTGTCGGGCACCACGGTGACCTGGGCGCATCATTCCTTGTTGGCGGGGAATAAAAAGGGCTTGGTGACAGGCTTGGTGTTCACGGTGTTGCTTGGCATGTCGTTCACCACGTTGCAGGCGATCGAATATTCGCACGCGCCGTTTGTTTTCAATGGCGGCGGGATTTATTCGTCGGTGTTTTTCCTGGCCACCGGATTCCACGGTTTTCATGTGATCATCGGCACGATTTTCCTGACCGTGTGCGCGGTGCGGGCAGAGCAGGGACAATTCAGCCCCGAGCGTCATTTCGGGTTGGAAGCCGCCGCCTGGTATTGGCATTTCGTCGATGTGGTGTGGCTGTTTTTATTCGTGTGCATCTATTTGCTGGGGCGCGGGCCGGTCACGGCGGGATGAATTATCCTCCGATTCCGGTCATGCGTGTTGCGTTGAAATGCGTCTGCCCACGGTGTGGGCAGGCGTCTTTGTATGCGGGATTGTTGAAAGTGCGGTCGGTGTGTCCGGCTTGCGGACTGGATCTGGCGCAGGTGGATGTGGGGGATGGGCTTGCCACGCCGGTGATATTGGTGCTGGGGGCGTTGCTGTGCGGGCTCGCAGTGTGGGTCGATAGCGTTTTCTCGCCGCCTTGGTGGGTGCATCTGATTTTGTGGCCCAGCATCGGATTTCCGTTGGGATTGGGCTTGATGCGCACCGGAAAGGCGGCTTTGATCGGGTTGCAATATCGCCATCGCTGGCACGAGACGGAAATTTGAACCGCAAAATTATCGGCCCATTTTTAACCAGCCTGTTGATGTTCGCGGTGTTGATGTCGCTCGGCTTCTGGCAGGTGCGGCGGTTGGCGTGGAAAGAAAATCTGCTGGCCGAGATCGCGGCCGCCGCGCGCAACCCACCGATCCCGTTGGGGGAGGCGCCGCGGCCATTTACCAAGGTCATGGTGCGCGGGCGTTGGGACAGCGCGCATCGGGTGTTGTATGGCACCGATGTGCGGCGGGATCGCCTGGGGGCTTACCTGATCGAGCCATTGCTGCGCGAGGACGCGCCACCGATCCTGGTCGATCGCGGATTTGTCGCCGATGGCACCAAGGTTGCCGATCCGCCCGGCGACGTTGCGGTGGTGGGTTATATCCGTGCGGCGGAGCACGGCAGTTGGTGGGGCATCAAAGACGACCTGCGCGAACAGCATTTTTACACTTTGAACGCGACGGCGATCGCCCGCGCGGTGGGGTTGGCGGCGCCCGAGCCTTATGTGCTGGTGGCGATGGGGGCGCGGATGGGGCCGCCGGAACCCGCGCATGATTTTCCCGAATTGCCCAATAATCATCTAAGCTATGCCATCACCTGGTTCAGTTTCGCCTTGATCGATTGGATTATTTTCGTGATCTGGGTGCGCAAGAATTGGCAAAGGATCGATAAGTGACGGCTTATGCAAAGCTGCGGGCGCGATTCGAGCGCATCGCCATCATCAACGAGGCCTCGGCGATGCTGGGTTGGGATGCGTCGGCGATGATGCCGCCAGGTGGCGGTGCCGCGCGCGGCGATCAATTGGCGGTGTTGGCGGGACTGGCGCATGGCTTGCTTACCGAGGATGCGGCGGCCGAGGAATTGGCCGCGGCGCGGGCCGGCGACGATGCGTGGTCGCAGGCCAATCTGCAATTGATGCGTCACGCCCATTTGCGGGCGACTTCGTTGCCGGCGGATCTGGTCGAGGCGCAGAGCCGGGCCAATTCGGCGTGCGAGAAAATCTGGCGGCGGGCGCGTCAGGAGTCGGATTTCAAATCCGTGCTGCCTTATCTGGACAATGTGGTGAAATTGACCCGCGAGGCGGCCTCGTGTCTGGCGCCGCGATTGGGGCTTTCGGCCTATGATGCGTTGATGGATGGCTATCAGCGCGGCGTTGGCGCCGTCGATGTGGCGCCGGTGTTCGCGGCTTATGAGAAATTCCTGCGCGAGAATCTGGCGGAAATCGAGGCGCGACAGGCCTCAAAGCCGCCCCCGTTGCGCCCTGCCGGACCGTTTCCGGCCGATGTGCAGGAGGCGCTGTGCCGGAAATTTTCGGCCCTGGTGGGGTTGGATTACAACCACGCGCGGCTCGATCGCTCGGCGCACCCGTTTTGCGGCGGCACGCCCACCGATGTGCGGATCACCACGCGCTATGACGAAGCCGATTTCACCGGCGCGCTGCTGGGCGTGCTGCACGAAACCGGGCACGCGATGTATGAGCGGCATTTGCCCGCGCCGTGGGCGCGTCAGCCGGTGGGCGAGGCGGCGGGCATGGCGATCCACGAAAGCCAGTCGCTGATTATCGAGATGCAAGCGTGCCGCCGCGACAGTTTTCTGCGGTTTTTGGCGCCCGAATTGCGGGCGGCGTTTGGCGGCGATCCGGCCTTCGCGCCGGAGAATCTGGGGCTGTTGTGGCGGCGGGTGAAACGCGGCTTCATTCGGGTGGACGCCGACGAGGTGACCTATCCGGCGCATGTGATTTTGCGCTTCCGGTTGGAGCAGGCGTTGATCTCCGGCGATTTGGCGTTGGCCGATTTGCCGGGGGCGTGGAACGAGGCATTGTTCGGCTTGCTCGGAATTACGCCCGGCAACGACGCCGAAGGCTGTTTGCAGGATATTCATTGGTACGATGGCGCGTTCGGCTATTTCCCCAGCTACACGCTGGGGGCGATGGCGGCGGCGCAATTGATGCAGGCCGCGCGGGCGGAAGAACCGGGGATCGATGCGGGGTTGGAGCGCGGAGATCTGGGCGTGCTCGGCGGCTGGTTGGATCGCAAGATTCACAAGCGGGCGAGTTTGCGCGGGTTCAACGAATTATTGCGCGAGGCGACCGGAGAGGCGCTGTCGGTCGCCCCGTTCGAGGCGCATTTGCGCGGGCGGTATTTGGGGTAGAGGGCTTTTAGAGCATGATCGCCGCAGGTTGAATAACACGTAGGCGTGAATCATGCGTAAAAACAAAAAGCTAGAGCACGTTCGTCGCACGTATATGG
>JAJZHU010000190.1 GCA_021798375.1 Pseudomonadota bacterium
TGAACGATTTCGACGGCAAAAAATTGAAATTCGTTTCGCAGGCGGGCAATGATTTATCGGAAATCAAGCCGCTGGAAGAACAAACCGAAGCCGCCGATGTGTCGGATCTGGTCGCGGCGTTGAAAACGGCCCTGGGCGAAGCGGTGTCAGACGTGCGCGCGTCCGATCGTTTGGTCAGCAGTGCGGTTGTGCTGGCCGCCACCGATTACGGCATGGATCTGCAAATGGCCCGCTTGCTGCGCCGCTCGGGCCGGGGCATGGAAATGCCGCCGGTGCTGGAAATCAACCCGCGTCACGATCTGATCACCCATCTGGCGGCGCAGGTGGCGGCAGGGGCCGATGTTGCCGATGCCGCCGAGACCTTGTTCGATCTGGCGCGGGTGCAAGACGGTGAAACGCCACGCGATCCGGCGGCGTTCGCGCGTCGTGTTACGGCGGCTTTGGCGCGTAACTAAAAGGCATGGATTGGGGTTTTTTGCTTCGGAAAGAGGAAGGTTAAGGTCTTCTTTTTTGTAAAAAAGAAGCAAAAAACTTTTATTAATTGTCGCTGCAATAAAAGGGATGTGATTTTATGGGTTATGATCAAAATAATATTTTTGCCAAGATTTTGCGTGGGGAAATTCCGGCGAAGAAATTATATGAAGACGATTACGCGCTGGCGTTCGCCGATATCCATCCCCGCGCCCCGGTGCATGTGCTGGTGATCCCCAAAGGGCCGTATGTGTCGTTTGTCGATTTTTCGGCCAAGGCGACGCCGGAGGAAATCGCCGGCTTCGTGCGCGCCCTGGGCCGGGTCGCGCACGATCTGGGGCTGGATGCGCCCGGCTTCCGCATACTCTCCAACGCCGGCGCCAACGGCGGCCAGGAAGTACCGCATTTCCACGTCCATTTGTTCGGCGGCAAACACCTGGGCCCCATGCTGGCAGCCTGAGGCACCAACACACGAGAACTTTCGTTCATTTAAGGCCCCCGCGATGTCTTTGCGTATCATCAATGTCGGACAGTTCAATTTGGTCACGCCGAAAGGTGCGTTCATGCACAGCGTCGCGCCCAAATTGTCCAACGGTTTTATCCGCAACGGCCACCGCGTGTTCGACTTTTCTGATCGCGACATGGCGATGTATTTCGCCCCCTTCACCGCGCGTTGGGTGGGCAAGCCCAAGGCCAACAAATTATTGCGCCGTCTATGCGCCGAAATCGGCCCTGATTTATTGGTGATGGGCCACGCCGATATTATTTCTCCCGAAACCATCGCGCTGATTCGCCAGGATCATCCACGTTTGCGCGTGCTGCAATGGAACGTCGATCCGCTGTTTGAATCCGATAACGTGGCGCGTCTCACCCGCAAGCTCGATGTGGTCGATGCCACTTTGGTTTCCACCGCGGGCGAGGCGCTGCGTCCGCTGGTGCGGCCCGGAAAATTGGTCGGCTTCTTGCCCAATCCGGTCGATTTTTCGGTGGAAAGCGGCGCTGCCCACGGCGATCCCGACTTGCCCTATGATTTATTTTGCGCGGCGGGCGCACCGTCTGGTTTGCGCGTGATCGGTGGCGAGAAAATCAGCATCGATGGTTTGATCACCCGCATTCAACAAGAAATCCCCGGCATACGCTGCAAACTTGGCTTGGTGCTGGGGAATCCGCATCTCAAGGGCGGTGCGTATCAAACCGCCCTGAGTCAGTCCGCGATCGGCATCAATATCAGCCGCCGCAGCGATGCGTTTTTATACAGCTCGGACCGTCTGGCGCACATGATCGGCAACGGCATCGCCACCCTGGTCGATCGCCGCACCGGTTACGACCAATTATTCAAAGACGACGAATTCGTGTTTTATGGCGACGTGCCGGAAATGATCGGCCAAATCCGCAACCTGATCGAAAATCCCGCGCTGCGTTCAGCCATCGCCACAAAAGGCCGCACGCGCTATCATCAATTGTTCAACGAACAACGCATCGCGCGATATGTGGTGGAAGCAGCGTTTGGCATGGTAAGACCCGAAGATTACGAATGGCCGACATTGCTGATGTAATAACGGTCTTCAAATTCTCGCCATCGGCAACACGTCCCGCGCGCCATACTTCAACCACTCTTCGGCCTGCGTCGGCCCGCCCGCGGCGATTTCGAACAACGGCTCCAAATAAATTTCCTCGCCCAACCCTCGCGCCGCCAGCCCCTGATAGGCCAAAGCCACCACATCGCGCGCCAGATCGCGCAGATCGCCGCTGCCAAATCGCGTTCCCATCCCGCTTTTCGGCACCAGCGGGCGCAACGCCGCATATTCCTGCCACGGACGCGCGGCGAGATAGGCCGTGACATCGTCGAGCGTCGCCGGATCGTACAGCAGCCCCACCCACAGCGCCGATTGCGCCAGCATCATCGCCGGCGTTCCCGCATCGGCGCCGCGCATTTCCAGAAAACGCTTCAACCGCACATCGGGGAACAGGGTGGTAAGATGGTCGGTGAAATCCCCCATCGTGGCCACGCCCAACGCCGGATTGATCTTGCCTTGCAGATGATCGCGGAACGAACGCCCGGCCAGATCGATCAGCCGGCCTTCGCGCTCGACAAAATACATCGGCACATCAAGCGCCCAATCGACATATTGTTCAAAACCAAAGCCATCATCGAACACCACGGCAGGGATGCCGCTGCGGGCGTTGTCGGTGTCCGTCCAGATATGGGCGCGGGTGGAGAGAAATCCGCTGGGATGGCCCTCCTTGAACGGCGAATTGGCGAACAGGGCGGTGGCCAACGGCTGCAACATCAACCCGGCGCGGAATTTCTTCACCATGTCGGATTCAGACGAAAAATCCAGATTCACCTGCACGGTGCAAGTCCGCAGCATCATGTCCAAGCCAAGCTTGCCGACTTTCGGCATGTAGCGCCGCATGATCGCGTAACGGCTTTTGGGCATCCACGGCATCTGCTCGCGCGTGGCGATGGGGTGAAACCCCAGCGGCGCGAATCCCAACCCCAAAGCCGCGGCCACCGGGTGCAGCGCCCTGAAATGGCGCGCGAATTCCTCCCGTGTCTGGTGCAGATCGACCAGCGGCGCGCCCGAAAGCTCCAATTGCCCGCCCGGCTCCAGCGAGATCGAAGCCCCCGCCTCGGCGCCAATGCCCTTCAGCCCGATCAAGGCGCCCTGATCGAGAATCGGCGTGAAATCCTCGCTCTGCAACCCCAGCAGCACTGCCTCGATGCCGCCCGGCGAATAGGGGGGCGGGTTCAGATCATAGATCGAGAAGCCGAATTTTTCATGCTCGGTGCCGATGCGAAAATCTGCGATGGGTCTGCAGCCCTTGGCCAGATCCTCGGCCAATTGGGTCAACGAGCCGATCGGCGTGGTGTCAGCTTCTCCGGGATTCGACAAAAGAGCCTCAATGGTTGGCAGGCTTGAACGCTAACTAATTGGCCTGCAACAACGCCAGGCCCGCGATGGCAGCGGTTTCCGCCCGCAGGATCAGTGTACCCAGCGAGACAGCTATAAGAAAGGAATGACGACGCATAACGTCAAGTTCTGTCGATGTAAAACCCCCCTCCGGCCCCACGATCAATCCGGTGGCCGATCTGGCCGCGGCGTCGGCCATCGGCGACCGCGGCACATCGGCGCGCTCGATGCAGGCGGCCAGCGGTTTGTCCGACGGCCAGCTCGATAAAAATTGAAACAATTGAACGGGTTGATGCAAAATCGGCAGATCCATCCGCTCGCATTGTTCCGCCGCTTCGATGGTGATGGCGCGAAAGCGATCCAAATTCACCCGCTGCGTGTTGCTGCGCGCGGTCAGCACCGGATAAATCGCCGTGGCCCCCAACTCGGTGGCTTTTTGTATCACCAGATCGGTGGCATCGCGCTTCAGCGGTGCAAACGCCAGACTCATCTCGCGCAAGCAGACCTGCGGCCGGGTTTGGTGATCGACCGCAAGCCGCGCCTGATCGCGCTTGATCTGGCTGATTCGCGCCAGATATTCGCCGTCGCGGCCGTTGAACAAAATAACCGGATCGCCCACCCCGCGCCGCATCACCACGCCCAGATAATGCGCCTGCAACGGCGTCGCCGCGACTTCGGCGCCGGGGGCCAGATCGGATTCGATGAACAGACGGATGGTGCCAACACTCATGGCATTGGCGCATAGCGTAAAAACAAGGAAAAACAAAGGGGAGCAAGAATCTTCTTTTGGCCGGCTTGCACCTTGCGCATAAAACCAGTTTCATTCGCGCCATGACCGAACTCACCCCCGATACCGAGACCGCCGGCGGGCTGCGCCTGCTTCCTTCCAAGCTGCGCGCCTATGCGCTGCTGGCCCGGCTCGATCGGCCGATCGGCATCTGGCTGCTGTTCCTGCCGGGGCTGTGGGGCATCCTGCTGGCCCGCCCGCCCATCGCCGAGACCTATCGCCTGATCCTGCTGTTCGCGCTCGGTTCCGTGTTGATGCGCGGCGCGGGCTGCGTGGTGAATGATCTGTGGGACCGCGATCTCGATCGCGCCGTGGCCCGCACCCGCGCCCGCCCTCTGGCCGCCGGATTGCTTTCCACCCGGCAGGCGCTGGGGTTTCTGCTGATTTTGCTGATCCTCAGTCTGTTCATCCTGCTGTCGCTCAACCGCACGGCGCAAATCATGGGCGTGGTTTCACTGCTGCCGGTGGCGCTTTACCCGCTGGCCAAGCGCGTGACCAACTGGCCGCAGATCGTGCTGGGCTTCACCTTCGGCTTTGGCGCCCCACTGGGTTTCATCGCCGCGGGCGGCCGTTTTTCCCTGGCCTTCTTCGCGATCTACGCCGCCGCGATCCTTTGGGATCTGTATTTCGACACCATCTATGCCCACCAGGACCGCGAGGACGACGCCATCGCCGGCATCGGCTCCTCGGCGCTGGCGTTGGGCCGCCACACCCGCCCCTTCATGATCGTGCTGGTGGCCGTGCTGATCGGGCTGCTGGCGCTGGCGGGCCATGCCCAGGCGCGCGGCACGTTGTTTTACGCGGCGCTGCTCCTGCCCGCCGTGATGTTCGCCTATCAATTGCAACAACTGAACATCGACGACCCGCGCAATTGCCTGCGCCTGTTCCGCCTCAACCGCGAGGCCGGGTTGCTGGTCGCTCTCGCCCTCGCGCTCGGATGAACGACCCCGCCGCCTTCATCCGCCGCCACAAGAT
>JAJZHU010000191.1 GCA_021798375.1 Pseudomonadota bacterium
ACAATCTTTCTACTCACAAGCCCAAGCGCGATATGTGGCTGGCGCGGCACAAAAACGTGCATTTCCATTACACCCCGACCCACACTTCATGGCTGAACCAGATCGAAATCTGGTTCTCCATTCTCAGTGGGCAGTCGCTGAAAGGCGCGTCTTTCACCAGCGTCGAGGAGCTCATGCATCACATCAACAGCTTCATCGCCGCCTACAATGAAGACGCTCGTCCCTTCGTCTGGACCAAAAGCGAGGTCCACCAGAAGCGGCTCAAGCCGTGTTTCGCTGACCAATGATTCTGGGTACTAGAGCACGTTCGGATCACGTTGAACCATATACGTGCGACGAACGTGCTCTAGGGCCCAAACTAGGGCCGATGTCAAAACATCCAATGAATTCAAGGGAAATTGGCGGAGGGGATGGGATTCGAACCCACGGTAGGGCTTGACACCCTACAACGGTTTAGCAAACCGCCGCCTTCAGCCTCTCGGCCACCCCTCCGCCGGGGCGTACGACGGTTTCCCGTCACACGGCGTTTGCTGTTGGCGCTTCTAGCGGTCGGGGCCGGGGGCGTCAACCTGCGAAGTGATGCTCCTTAGGGCTATCGCATATGGCTTGTCGCGAAAGCTGCGAGTCTCGATGCGGCCATGGTCGCCATCGACGGTGCGATGGATGGCAAGAGCAGGACGCTGGATCACCCAGAAAGCGGCGGACATCGTCGTGCGGAGTGTTCTGGTTGCCTTTCAGCGCCAACACATAGTCAGCGCCTTGTTCGATGACCTTGGCTGCGAGCAAACGTTGGCAGTTGAGCGCATCAACCGTGACGATGCAGTCCTTTAACGACGGTAATTTCAGTGGGTTAGGAACGGCAGTGATTTCATTCGACATGTGTCGTGGCTTGGAATGCCATGCTTGAGGTTACGGAACTGCCGTAAAAATGGTTCCTTTGCTTCGCCAAACAATGTCATGTCCGAGCAATCCTCGCCGCCACACAGCATGGTGCATAACGCAATCATCAAAATCTCGCGCAGATTGTGACGGGCGTTGTTTTTCCCAGGGTCCGTAACCTCGGAAAAACAGGCAATGAGCTCTTCCATGGGGTGGCACCTTAATTGAATCCCATTCTTGGAATCCAACCACGCACCGCGCCGCAACCCTTTTTATCGGCAGGGATCGTCACATGCGATTCCCCAGAAAGACACCCCGTGCCCAGTTTGCTAACGACACAAATATGATTACCCTGGATCCGAATCGGGGAGCATCACCGCCATGCCGCTGTCATTAAACGAAATTAGATTCCGCGCATTCGCATTTGCAAA
This sequence comes from Pseudomonadota bacterium, assembly GCA_021798375.1. Classification (GTDB taxonomy): domain Bacteria; phylum Pseudomonadota; class Alphaproteobacteria; order Acetobacterales; family Acetobacteraceae; genus JAJZHU01. Next base: position 1,311 of record JAJZHU010000191.1, read on the forward strand.
AGAATACGCCGACGAAACCAGCGAAGACGCAGAGGCAAAATCGTTCTGGGATGATTTCTTCAAGGTTTTTGGCGTGGCGCGGCGACGGGTGGCCAGCTTCGAAGTCCCGGTTAAAAAGGCCACCGGTGATGGTGGCTACATCGACCTTCTTTGGAAGGGGGTTCTGCTGATCGAACATAAATCCCGGGGAAAAGACCTGAACCGGGCGACGGGACAAGCATTCGACTATTTCCCCGGAATCAAAGACCGCGATCTTCCCCGCTATGTGATCGTATCCGATTTCGCTCGTATCCGGCTTTACGACCTCGATCCTTCCGCGGCAGCCAATACGAAGTTCGTGCAATCCAAGCAATCAAATGCACAAAAAACCGCTGCAAATTATATCGAATTCACGCTGGGCGAGCTTCCCCAACGGCTCGAATTATTCGGTTTTATCAGCGGCTACACACCCAAAAATTACGGAATTCTCGCCCCCGTTGATCGTGACGCATCGGAGATTCTTGGGCGGTTGCACGACCAATTGGAAGATGATGGCTTCACGGGCCGTAACCTCGATGTTTGGATGGTTCGCACCTTATTCTGTCTATTTGCCGACCGCAGCGGCATTTTTGAAGTTGGCATATTTCGGGATCTGATTGAGCGGCGCACCTCCGAAGATGGCAGCGATCTGGGCGCCTGGATCACACGACTGCATCGTGTGCTGGCCACATCGCCGGACCGCCGTCAAAAAAGCATCGACGAAAGCCTGTCTGCCTTTCCCTATGTCAATGGACGGTTGTTCGATGACCCGGTTGAGCAACCAGAAACCAACCCCCGTATGCGAGAGGCGTTGCTGGAATGCTGCAAGCTGGATTGGTCGCGGGTCTCGCCGGCCATCTTCGGGAGTCTATTTCAAAGTATCAAAAATCGTGAAGAACGCCGCAAAGGTGGCGAACATTACACCACGGAAGCGAATATCCTTAAATGTCTTGATCCTCTCCTGCTGGACGGTCTGCGATCAGAATTGGCGTTGGCTGGGCGTGAAGAACGCCGGTTAAACGCCTTTTTGCTAAAACTTCGGCGCATCCGCATTTTTGATCCTGCTTGCGGTTGCGGTAATTTTCTTGTCGTGGCTTATCGCGAGTTGCGGCGGCTGGAACTCGAAGCCTTGCGGCGTCGCTATGGTGGAGACGATGCGGGGCAATTGGTCGGGATCGTGCTTTCCCAGGTCAACGTCGATCAGATGTTCGGCATGGAAATCGACGATTGGCCCGCGCAAATCGCCCAAGTGGCGCTGTGGCTGACTGATCATCAACTGAACATGGAATTATCGCAGGAGTTCGGCCTGCTGCGTATGCGTTTGCCTTTGCTAACAGCGCCAACCATCCTGGCCGGCAACGCACTGCGTCAAGATTGGAACGCATTCGTGCCGCCTGGACCCGACGTATATTGCGTCGGCAATCCGCCCTTTATCGGCGCTAAATATATGGCGCGCGAACAACGCGACGATATTGCGGCGATATTCCAAGGCACCAAAAATGCGGGATTGCTGGATTATGTCGCCTGTTGGTATCGCAAGGCGGCGGAATGGATGGCGGGTGGAAAGGGCGGTGAATGTTGCTTTGTCTCCACCAATTCAATCACCCAGGGCGAACAACCCGCTGTGCTGTGGGCAGATCTTTGGCCGCGCGGCGTGGTGATCAATTTCGCGCATCGCACCTTTCGTTGGAGCAGCGAGGCGCGCGGTAAAGCAGCCGTTCATTGCGTCATCATCGGCTTCGCGCACAAGGGGCGGGCGGAAAAAACCTTGTTCGATTATGAAAATGTGGCTGGCGAGCCTCATGCGTTCAAAGTGACGCAGATCAATCCGTATTTGACCGATGGCCCAATGGTGGCGTTGAAAAACCGCCAGACTTCGTTATGCACATCGCCAAAAATTGGCATCGGTAACAAACCCATCGACGGCGGATGGTATTTATTCACCCCCGAAGAAAAGGCCGAATTCTTGAGACAGGAACCAGGTGCTGCACCGTATTTCCATCGCTGGATCGGCTCGGATGAATTCATCAACGGTATTGAACGCTGGTTTTTATGGCCACGCGACGCGGAACCGGAAATCCTTCGCCGGTTGCCGCTGACTTGCAAACGAATCGAAGCAGTGCAGCGATTCCGCCGTGGTGGGGAAAAAGGCAAGAATGGGCGTAAGGCCAAAGATGCGGCGACCGCCGAGTTGGCGAAAACGCCGTTGCGATTGCACGTGGAGAATGTTCCGGATGGAAAATATCTTGTCATTCCCAACGTTTCTTCCGAGAATCGACATTATATCCCAGTTGGTTTTGTCGAACGAGATATCCTTAGCAGCAATCTTCTGTCGGTGCTTCCCAACGCCTCTCTCTATGATTTTGCCGTCCTCACTAGCAGAATGCACATGGCCTGGGTACGCGCCACCTGCGGTCGGTTAGAAAGTCGTTTCCGTTATTCCGCAGGTATCGTTTATAATAATTTCCCCTGGCCCGACCCCACCCCGGCGCAACGCCGCGCTATGGAATTCGCCGCGCAGAAAATACTGGATGCCCGTGCCGCTCATCCACTCTCCACCTTGGCAGACCTGTATGATCCAATCGCCATGCCAGCCGATCTGACCGCAGCCCATAACGCATTGGATCGGGCGGTCGATATCGCCTATGGCCAACGCAGCTTCGCCACCGAAGCCGCCCGTCTCGCCTTTCTGTTCGCGCGCTACCAAGCATTGGTCGCACCGCTCGATGCCACCCCGGTGAAGCGTCGTGCCAAACGATAAATGCGGCGGGATATAATCACCCGCCGCCGCGCGACTTCCTCTAAATCACCATCTTAACCAGCATAGGGTACAGATATTCCCGCATTAAACTGGACAGCCAGTCGCGAGTATGACACTGTAATTTATGGCCTCACCCTCCAACAACGTCCCCACCCCCATGCGCACCAGCAAACCAATCACCGTCACCCTCGGCCCTCAGCAAACCAGCCTGGAAGCCCGCTTGAACTCTGGCGCCTATGGTTCAGCCAGCGAGGTCATGCGTGCGGCATTGCGTGCTCTCGACCGCGAGGAGGCGGCGCTGGACGAAATACTCCGTCGCAAGGTGGAGGTATCTCTGGCCGATCAGCGCCCCAATATTCCAGCCGAGGATGTGTTTGCGCGGCTTCGTGCGCTTAACTCGGAACAAATAGCGGCTGATGTGCGTGACGCATAAGATTGTTTTCCGGCCTCAAGCCGAGGCTGATCTCTTTGCACTTTATCGCTACATCGCCACGGCTTCCGGCGCGAAACGTGCGGAATCCTATATAACACGCATAGAGCATACGTGTATGGCGCTAACAAATTTCCCCGAGCGCGGCACGCGGCGCGACGATCTCGCGCCCGGTATTCGCACCATTGGCTTCGAGCAACGTGTCACGATCGCGTTCCGAGTTCTGGATCATGTCGTGGAAATCGTCGCCATCGCTTACGCGGGCAGGAATTTTGAAAGCGAATTGCGCGAATAGGTTGCGGGCAAAAAAATCAATGGAATCGGGTTCTATCGATTTTTCATATCCCCAATTAACGGGGGCTGGGGCCAATGGCCTCAGCGGGTCCAGGGCAGAGCCCTGACCTTGACCCTCTCGGCTTAAATCGCCAACGGCTCCCCGCGTTCCCGCTTTGTCATCAGCTTGTTCAATGCGTGAATATAGGCACGGGTCGCCGCCACGATCGTATCGCTGTCGCTGCCTTGGCCATCGACCATCTTGCCGTTTTCTTCCAGTCGCACCGTGGTGCGCGCCTGGGCGTCGGTGCCTTCGGTCACGGCGCCGACCGAAAACAGCACCA
>JAJZHU010000192.1 GCA_021798375.1 Pseudomonadota bacterium
ATCTCAGACCTATGATGATGAAACACCCTATCCATCCGGCTTGCAGCGCAGCGCCAACAAGGCGGCTGGCATTAAAAGCGCCCATGAAAGCATCGCCGGGCAGAATTTCTTGAAATGGGACGCAGGCTACACCCGAAACGCCGGCGCTTGGGCGAGTGACATCGTTACCCCTACCAGGCTGGGGGAAGCCTCGATGCTGCTGCGCTTGGCGCGGTGGCGGAATGGCGAATTGACACCCTGGTATGCAGGCGAAACTGAGCAGGAAAGCTGGTCGTTGTCAGAGATTCAAATGCCACAGTATTTGGTGAGCGGCATGGTGCAACCGGCGGGTGAGATCGGCAAGGCATTGCAAACCACCAAGATAAGGTGGGGCGCGTGGGAGCAGGACATTCCGGTGTTGGTTTTGCAGGAAAGCAATGGAGTATGGCAGGGTGACGTTTTGCACAAAGATCGGCGACGTCACGCATTTTATTCGGCCTCTAATGGGCTCTGGTTGGAATGACCTCCTGGGGCTATCCATCGGATTGACAGGATTCCCAATCCAGTCAATGATCGTTGTATTGGTTAAATGTCATAAGCTTATTTAATAATATAAGGCAAAAACAATGCCCTTCTGTCTGCTGACGGAGGCTTGGCTGCCCGTGCGCCGCGCCTCGGGCCGTTTCGATCGGATCACGCCCGCGCAAATTGCGGGAAATGATCCCGACCCGGTCATTGCCCTCGATTGGCCGCGCCCTGATTTCCAACTGGCCGGGCTGGAGTTCCTAATCGCCTTGCTCGCCACGCTGGCGCCGCCGCAAGATCACAATGAATGGTGCGAGCAATATGCCCATCCGCCCACCGCCGAAGATCTGGCGGTGCGATTTGCGCCATTCGCCGGCATGTTCATGCTCGATGGCGACGGTCCCCGCTTCATGCAGGATTTCGAGGATTTTATCGTCGAACCCAACGATGTAGGTGGTTTGCTGATCGAAGCGCCAGGTGAAAACGCGATCAAGCGTAACACAGATTTACTGGTGAAGCGGGGCCGGGTAGAAAATTTGGGTCGCGCCGCCGCCGCCATGGCGCTGTTCACGCTGCAAAATTATGCGCCTGCGGGCGGTGCAGGTAACCGCACCAGTCTTCGCGGCGGCGGACCTTTAACCACGCTGGCTATTCCCCCTTGGCGTCGCCCCAAGGGAAGCCTGTGGGATTTATTGTGGGCCAACGTGCCATGTGGCAAGCCGGTCGATATTGCGGATGCGCCACGCGTATTTCCCTGGCTTGCTGCCACTCGACTTAGTGATAAAAACGGCCGCGCCACCACGCCCAATGATTCGCCGGACTTGTTGGTCTGGTGGGCATCGCCACGTCGCATCCGGCTCGATTTTACAGCCAACACTCAATCTTTGGCTTGCGATCTGACCGGGGGGATTGATCCCGTCATCGTCACTGGCTGGCGGCAACGGCCTTGGGGTGCGGATTATCAGAAATGGGAGCATCCGCTCTCGCCGTATTATCAGGGCGCCGGGGACGCGGGTCTGCTGCCGGTGCATCCGCAGCCGGGCGGAATTACCTATCATCATTGGCTTGGCTTGCTGTTTGCCGATCCGGAATCCGGCAAGAAAATTGCCCAAAATATCGATGCATTTCGCTCCGATCGATGGCGCGATTTGCCAGGGCCGCGTGAACCGTGGCGTTTGCTCGCGGGCGGTTTCGATATGGATAATATGAAGGCACGCGGCTTCGTGGAAAGCGAAATGCCGATTTATGAGCCGGCAGATCGCAACCTTGCCGTAAAGCACGATCAATATCTACGCCTGCTGATTAAATCCGCCGATCACGCCGCCAAATTATTGAGCCGGGCGGTCAGCCGTGCCTTGTATGGCGAGAAATCGGATGTGAAATTCGATGCCTCGCCACTGGCCAATCTGCGCGAGCAATTTTTGGCCGCCACCGAAGCGGAATTTCTGCGCCGTGCTGCAATCCCCGATTTTGTTTCGGATGAAGCCGTGCGACGCGCGTGGCTTTCTCATCTTCGGCAAATCGTGCTGCACTTGTTCCACACCGCCGCACCCATCGATGCGTCGGGTGAGGGCCACCCGGATCGTGTCGCCACGGCTGCCAAATACCTCAGTCTGGCGCTGAATGGTTACGGCAAAGAGGGCGAGGCATTGTTCAAAACCCTGAACCTGCCGGCTTTGGCCAAATCCCCCGCGCGCAAAAAGGAGAAAGCCGCATGAGCCGCGAGTCTGCACAGGCATTGCGTTGGTGGGAAGAACTGCGCCATCCCGAAAGGGGAGATCGCGGTGCGTTGGCTCGGCTGCGCCGCGCTTCCAGCGTGCTGGATGCCGCCACTGAACCCGCCACCATTGAACTATGCCGTAAATTGGGCGTGGGCGAGGAAAAATTGGAACGCGTCGCCCTAATCGCTGCCGTATTGGCACATGTGCGCGACAATGAGCCCACGGTGAAAATGGCCCGCCAACTTGGTCAGCACGAAGCCAATCCCCAAGGCATGATGTCCTGGCTGCGTTTTCGTCGCTTGGTGCAAGCCGAAACCGCCGATGAACAACTTACCCAATTCCGCCGCGCCATCGCTCTGGCCAAGCAGAAGGCCAACATCGGCGATCTGGCTGAATCGTTGTTGAATTGGACCGAAGCCCGCCGCCGCGGCTGGATCTATGCCTATCACGATGCAGGTCAAGCCCAACCAAACGACATCCAAACCAATGACATCAAAGCCGGAGAACCCCAATCATGAGCCGCTTTCTGCAACTGCATTTTCTAACTTTCTACCCGCCCTCGAACCTCAATCGTGACGACACCGGGCGGCCCAAAACGGCAGTCATTGGCGGTTCCACCCGCCTGCGCATCTCCTCGCAGGCGCTGAAACGCGCATGGCGTACCTCGGAATTATTCGCTGAAAAACTCGAAGGCCATCTGGCCAGCCGCACCCAGCGTTTGGGCGATGACGTAATGGCGCATTTGATCGAAGGTGGCATGGACAAGCCGAAAGCCATCGAGGCAGCGCGCAAGATCGCCGGCGTGTTCGGCAAGATCAAAGAGCAGAGCGACAAAAACGAAGCTCACCCGGCGCGCATTGAACAATTGGCGTTCGTTTCGCCTGAAGAACGCGCCGCCGCTTTGGCGTTGGCCGATCGGGCGTTGGCCGGCGAGGATATTTCTCCCAAAGCTGCTGATCTGCTTGGCCATACCGATCAAGCGGCAGATTTGGCCATGTTCGGCCGTATGTTGGCCGCCGATCCCGATTACAACCGCGAAGCCGCCGTGCAGGTTGCGCACGCTTTCACCACGCACAAAGTGTCGGTCGAAGACGATTTTTACACGGCGGTGGACGATCTGAAATCGTCCACCGAAGATGCCGGCGCCGGATTCATCGGCGAAACCGGCTTTGGCGCTGGGGTGTTTTATCTTTATGCCTGCATCGATCGCGCTTTGCTCACTCGCAATTTGGGTGGGCAGGCGGGGCTGGCCGCCGATGCTGTTGCATCGCTGTTGGAAGCCGCCGCCACGATTGCACCGGGCGGCAAGCAAAATAGTTTTGCCTCGCGTGCCCGTGCTCATTACGTGCTGGCCGAGCGCGGCAGCGCCCAACCGCGCACCCTCGCCGCGGCCTTTACCAAATCGGTGGAGAAAGACCCGGTGCAGGGCTCGGTTAAAGCACTGCGCGATTGGCGCGATGCGCTTGATGTGGCGTATGGCGATCAGACCGAGCGCGCCGAAATGTTGGTGGGGGAAAGCGGCAGCTTGGCCGAATTGCTCGCATTCGTCAGGAGCTAGTCACGTGACCCAGTTTCTGACTTTTACCTTGCACGCACCACTGGCGGCGTTTGGTGCGGTGGCGGTGGGCGAACGGCGGGTGGGTTTTCCCCGTCCCGCCCGCTCGGCGCTGATCGGCCTGTTGGGCGCCGCGTTGGGGATCGATCGGGCTGATGAAGCCGCACAGCAGGCATTGGAACATGGCTACGGCGTTGCCACCCGTTCCGATGCGCCGGGTTATGCAATGACCGATTATCACACCGCGCAAGTGCCGGCCGCCAAAAAAGGCGTGAAATTTTTCACTCGGCGCGCCGAAATGGCTGCACCCAAGCTGGAAACCGTGCTGACCCGCCGCGAATATCGCACCGATGCGCTGCATCTGGTGGCGCTGTGGGCGCGCGTCGAGGCGCCATACCCGCTCGACCATCTCGTCCAGGCGTTGCGGTCGCCCTATTTCGTGCCGTTCGTCGGCCGCAAATCCTGTCCGTTGGGCCTGCCACTGGGGCCGCTGCTAATCGAGGCTACGCACGTGGCCAATGCATTTGCTATTCGTGTCGAACAAGCATCGGAACCTGAACGTCAATTACGGCGGCGTTTGCAGGTGAAATCGGGCGAGATCGCAGTCGATATGGATCACCCGGACATGGGGCATGTCACCCGCGTCGAAACGCGGCGCGATGCGGTGGCGCATCGTGGCCGTTGGCAATTTGGCTTGCGGCAAGAGGCGATTTTGTCCACCTCGGGGGTGCCGTCCCATGAATAATCTGTGGCTGATCCGCGCCAAGCTACGGCGTGATGCGCGGGTGCAGGCGTTGGCGCCCTTGTTGATGCCATCCGGGACTGGCGACAAGACGAGCGCCGATCACCGTCTGATCTGGGCGTTGATGGCAGAAAATGCCGATTCCCAACGCGATTTCCTGTTTCGCACTGAAGCGCCAGGGCAGTTTTTGGTATTGGCCCCGCGCGTGCCTGCCGAAACGGATCTGTTCGAGGTTGAGGCCAAATCCTATTCGCCCAGCTTGGCCGCGGGCGATCGGCTCGGCTTTGTGTTGCGTGCCAATGCCACTATCAGCCGCCGCAGTGAACCGGGTAAGCGCGGCAAGCGGCAGGATGTGGTGATGGATCGCCTGTACGCCGTGCCGCCGGGCGAACGCGCCGAAGTCCGCGCTGCTGTGGCGCAACAGGCGGGCGAGGAATGGTTCGCACGGGTGGGTGAAAACAGCGGCTTCACGCCCGAAGTGCTGACTGTGGATGGATATGATCAGATCCGTGTCAAGCGTGACGGAGCAAAACCGATTTTACTTTCACAGCTCGATATTTCCGGGGTAGTGAAAGTAGAGGATCCGGTGCGCTTTCT
>JAJZHU010000193.1 GCA_021798375.1 Pseudomonadota bacterium
ATCGGTGCGGGTTATCTGGTTTTGGTGGTGTTGGTGCCCGAGATCATGATGGAACACTACAACACCTCGTTTTATCTTGGCGGCACCAGTCTGATGATTATCGTCTCGGTGACCATGGACACGGTGACGCAGGTGCAATCGCATTTGCTGGCCCATCAATACGAGGGGCTCATCCGTAAAAATCGCGGCAAGAGCCGGCTGAAGTAAGGGGAGACGCAGGTGAATCTGATTCTTCTTGGCCCGCCTGGCGCCGGCAAGGGCACCCAGGCCAAGTTGCTTGAGTCGCTTTATCATATTGCCCAGATTTCCACCGGCGACATGCTGCGGGCCGAGGTGGCGGCGGGAACGCCGGTCGGCAAGCAGGCACAGGCGATCATGTCGTCGGGTGGCCTGGTGCCGGACGCAATCATCATCGAGATGCTGAAGCATCGCCTGACGCAACCCGATTGCGCCAATGGATTCATCCTCGATGGTTTCCCGCGCACCGTGCCGCAGGCGCAGGCGTTGGACGTTATGTTGGATGCGGCCGGATTGTCGTTGAACGCGGTGATCGAGCTGAAAGTGGATGACGACGCGCTGACCGACCGAATTGGTGGACGATTCTCCTGTGCCAAATGCGGCGCCGGCTATCACGATCAGTTCAAGCCGACCGAGGTCGAAGGCGTGTGCGATGTTTGCGGCAGCACCGCGTTTGTGCGCCGGGCGGATGACAACCGTGAGACGGTCGCCGCGCGGTTGGTGGCCTATCACCAGCAGACGGCGCCGATCCTGCCGCATTACGCGGCGCAGGGGCGGTTGCATCGGGTGGACGGCATGGCTTCGATGGAGGAAGTGACGCAGCAGATCGAATCCGTGCTATCGGCACTGCCGCCACGCTGATGCAATGCAGAAATGCGTTGTGTGCATGTTTGATCACGAAGATGTGATCTGAGTGCGTTGACTCAAATGGGTGTGCCGCTATAGTGCGCGCCCTTGCGCCCTTCCAACAGGAAGGCGCTGTTTTGCATTTTCTCCGGGCCGGGCGGGCGTTTCTTGCCTGGCGGTTCGGGGTGTTCCAGCCTTTCGGGGCGTTACTTGTTTGGGTTGTGAAGGCCCAGACAGATGAGGAGTGAGTGACGTGGCGCGTATTGCCGGCGTGAACATCCCGACCAACAAGCGGGTAACGATTAGCCTTCGCTATATTTACGGCATTGGTCCGTCGAAGGCTCAGAAGATTTGCGAACAGATTGGCATCCCCGACGATCGCCGGGTCAACCAACTGTCCGATGACGAGATCATGCGCATCCGCGAGTTGATCGATCGTGACTATCGCGTTGAAGGTGATCTGCGCCGCGAGGTGTCGATGAACATCAAACGCCTGATGGATCTGGCCTGCTACCGTGGTTTGCGTCACCGCAAGGGCCTGCCGGTCCGTGGTCAGCGCACCCACACCAATGCCCGCACCCGCAAGGGCAAGGCAGTGGCGATCGCCGGCAAGAAGAAAGTCACGAAGTAACACGCGGCTTACCCCCGCTTCGTTTCCAAAGCTGCTCCACCCGATACGCCGACCCCAAAATGCTTACAACGGTGCTTGGGTGGCATTACCTAGGATAGAAGATCATGGCGAAACCCGCCTCCTCCTCGCGTCCCCGTAAAAAGGAACGCAAAAATATTTCCTCGGGCGTTGCGCATGTGAATGCGTCGTTCAACAACACGATGATCACCATCACCGATGCGCAGGGCAATACGATTTCCTGGTCGTCGGCTGGTAGCTCGGGTTTCAAGGGCAGCCGCAAAAGCACCCCTTACGCCGCCCAGGTTGCCGCCGAAGACGCGGGCCGCAAGGCGCGTGAGCACGGCATGGAGACGCTGGAAATCGAGGTAAGCGGGCCGGGTTCGGGACGTGAATCGGCTTTGCGCGCGTTGCAGACCGTTGGTTTCTCGATCACCACGATCCGTGACATGACGCCGATCCCGCACAACGGTTGCCGTCCGCGCAAGCGCCGTCGCGTTTGATTTTCTGATTTTACTGCCGCACGGCGTCCCTGGTTGGCGCCGTGCCGCCCCTTTATCTGAAAGAGGCTTTAACAGTGGTGATCCAGAAGAACTGGCAATCGCTTATTAAGCCCGAGAAACTCGAAGTAGAGCTCGGCGCTGATCCGACGCGTTTTGCCACCGTGGTGGCGGAACCGCTCGAACGTGGTTTCGGCATGACGCTGGGCAACGCGATCCGTCGCGTGCTGCTGTCGTCCTTGCAGGGCGCCGCGGTGACCGCGATCCAGATTGATGGCGTTTTGCACGAATTCAGCTCGATTCCGGGCGTTCGTGAAGACGTGACCGATATTGTGTTGAACGTGAAGCAGTTGGCTTTGCGCATGCACGGCGACGGCCCGAAGCGGATGATTCTTACCGCGACCGGCCCCGGCGAAGTGCGCGCGGGTCAAATCCAGACCGGCCACGATATCGAGATCATGAATCCGGAACTCGTGCTTTGCACCCTCGATGAAGGTGCGAAGCTGGGCATGGAATTCACCGTATGTTTGGGCAAGGGCTATGTCGCGGCCAGCGCGAACCGTCCCGAAGATGCGCCGATCGGGCTGATCCCCATCGACAGCATTTATTCGCCGGTGCGCCGCGTGTCGTACAAGGTCGAGCCGACCCGCGTGGGCCAGGTCACCGACTATGACAAGCTGCTGCTGACGCTTGAAACCAACGGCGCTTTCACCCCGGAAGATGCGGTGGCCCTGGCCGCCCGCATTCTGCAGGACCAGTTGCAACTGTTCATCAACTTTGATGAGCCGCAAGTGGTGCGTCCCGAGGAGCCGCAAGACGATCTGCCGTTCAACCGCAATCTGCTGCGCAAGGTCGACGAGCTTGAGCTCTCGGTCCGTTCGGCCAATTGCCTCAAGAACGACAACATCGTCTATATCGGCGATCTGGTGCAGAAGACCGAGCAGGAAATGCTCCGCACCCCGAACTTTGGGCGCAAATCCTTGAACGAAATCAAGGAAGTGCTCACGGCGATGGGTCTTGCGCTGGGTATGAATGTAACCGGTTGGCCGCCCGAGAATATCGAAGATCTGGCCAAGCGGCTCGACGAGCCGTTCTAATTTTTAATAACGGATAGCGGGGTTCGTTCGGGTCAAGGCCCGGGCGGAAATCGTTCTAAGGAGAATTGACCATGCGTCACGGTGTTGCCGGCCGGAAGCTCGGCGTAACTTCCACGCACCGCCTTGCCATGTTTCGCAACATGGCCGTGGCGCTGATCAAACACGAACAGATCACCACGACCCTGCCCAAGGCGAAAGAATTGCGCCCGGTGGTGGAAAAGTTGATCACCCTCGGCAAGCGCGGCGATCTGCACGCCCGCCGCCAGGCGATCTCGCAACTGCGCGACACCAAGATCGTCGCCAAGCTGTTCGATACGCTCGCCCCCCGCTACAAGGCGCGCGCCGGCGGTTATGCCCGCGTGCTCAAGGCCGGGATGCGCTATGGCGATGCGGCCGATATGGCGGTGATCGAGCTGGTGGATCGCGATCCGGCCGCCAAGGGGCTCGATAGCGGGCCGGTGCAGGCCAAGCCCGAAGTGGAAGAAGCCGAGGCTGAATAAATTGGGGTCATGCCCCTGAAAAACCCGCCTGGAGAAATCCAGGCGGGTTTTTTTATGGGCGCGTTGCCTGCGCCGCGGTGCATGCCGCCGGACGCCAATAATCAAAAGTTTTTTGCGTCATTTTTCAAAAAAGAAGACTCTCCATGACTTAACTTCACTTCTCGATTGCTTTGCGCCCCCCTTTCGTGTAGCTGCCCGCTGATAATACGTTATTTTTGTACAGAGTGAAAAAGTTTGCCCGAATCTGAAATCGAAACCGTCGAAATACAAAGCCCGGAGCCGGAAATAACGGTGGAGGAGAATGGTTTCGCGGCGTTGGGCCTGTGCCCGCAGATTGTGCGGGCAGTGGCCGAGATGGGCTATGTAACTCCCACGCCGATTCAGGAGCAGGCCATTCCGATGGTGCTGATGGGGCGCGATGTGATGGGTTGCGCGCAGACGGGCACCGGCAAGACGGCGGGTTTTGTGCTGCCGATGATGGAAATTTTGCAAGGGTCGCGCGCGCGGGCGCGGATGCCGCGCAGCCTGATCTTGGAACCGACGCGCGAACTGGCGTTGCAGGTGGCCGAGAATTTCGTGCAATACGGCAAATATCTGAAATTGACCCACGCGCTGTTGATCGGCGGCGAGTCGATGGGCGATCAGAAAGACGTGCTCAATCGCGGCGTGGATGTGTTGATCGCCACCCCAGGCCGTTTGATCGACATGTTCGAACGCGGCGGCATGATGTTGAGCGATTCCAAGATCCTGGTGATCGACGAAGCCGATCGCATGTTGGACATGGGCTTTATCCCCGATGTCGAAAGGATCGTGGCGATGCTGCCGAAGATCCGCCAGACGCTGTTTTTCTCGGCCACCGTGGCGCCGGAAATCCGCAAATTGTCGGAAATGTTCCTCAGCAATCCGAAAGAGATCACCGTTTCCAAATCGGCGTCGGTTGCCACCACCATAACCGCCGGCCTGGCCTTGGTGGCCGAGATCGACAAGCGCGAGGCGTTGCGGCGGTTGATTCGCTCGGAAGACGTGCAGAATGCGCTGATCTTCTGCAATCGCAAACGCGATGTGGATATTTTGCACAAATCGCTGGTCAAGCATGGCTTCAAGGCCGGCGCGCTGCACGGCGATCTGGCCCAATCGGTGCGTTTTGCCACGTTGGAGAAATTCAAGGCGGGCGAGTTGCAATTGTTGGTGTGTTCGGATGTGGCGGCGCGCGGGATCGATATCGACGGGCTGTCGCATGTGTTCAATTTCGACGTGCCGCATCGGGCCGAAGATTACGTGCATCGCAGCGGCCGCACCGGCCGCGCGGGCAAAGAGGGGCGGGCCTATACGCTGGCCAGCCCCGGCGACAAATTGGCCGTGGCGGCGATTGAAAAGCTGACCGGCTTCCCGATTCCGCGTTTGGTGGTGCCGGGGCTGGATCATGTCGAGTGGAGCGACGCGGCCTCGCACGCCGGACGTGGCGGTCGCGGTGGCCGCGGCGGCAGCGCGGGCCGGGGCAAGGTGCCCGCGGCA
>JAJZHU010000194.1 GCA_021798375.1 Pseudomonadota bacterium
GCGCAGTATGATCTTGCACAGGTCCCGGCCGACCAAATAAAACTCAAACGGCTAGAACCAGCCGAGTAACGAAACGTATTTCGCATAACATTTGATCAATAAGTGCGGGAGCTTATGATCCTGGCGCATCATCAACTTGGGATCGACATTGAATGACAGCCTTGGCCGAGAATTTCACCGACAGCCAACCCATTGGCGCATCGCAAACGGCGGGTAATTTCACTGCCGTTCGCTTTGCAGTGGAAGGTCCGGTCTTGATTGCTCCGCGCCGTTTTGGCGATCACCGGGGCTTTTTCATGGAAACCTATGCCGCTGCTGCTTTCGCCGAACTCGGTCTGGCGGATGTTTATGTGCAGGACAATCATTCGCTGTCCGCGCTGGCGGGCACGGTGCGCGGCATTCATTTTCAGGCGCCACCGCACGCCCAGGCCAAGCTGGTGCGGGTGCTGAAGGGCGCCGTTGTCGATATCGCGGTTGATTTGCGCCGCTCGTCGGCCACCTACGGTCAATATGTGGCGGTCGAACTTTCCGCGGAAAATGCCCATCAGCTTTATGTGCCCGCCGGTTTCGGCCACGGCTTCTGCACCACCGCACCCGATACCGAGGTGGCCTATAAAGTCACCGACCTTTACGCCCCCGCCTGCGATCGCAATTTATTGTGGAACGATCCCGATCTGGCGTTGCCCTGGCCGGTAACGCCCCAAGCGGCGCAATTGTCCGAAAAAGATCGCACCGCGCCGTTGTTCCGCGATTTTCAATCCTGTTTCAAGTGAGCACGATGCGCATTCTGGTCACCGGCGGCGCCGGATTTATCGGCTCCAGCCTGGTTCGCCATCTGGTGTTGGATCGCGGCGTCCCCGTGCTGGTGGTGGATAAACTCACCTACGCCGGCGACCGGCGTTCCCTGCGCGATTGCGAGGGCCGGCCGGGGTTTACATTTCTGCGCGCCGATATCGCCGATGCCGGCGCGATGAAAGCGGCGATCGACGGCTTTCAACCCACCGCGATCATGCATCTGGCCGCCGAAAGCCATGTCGATCGCTCGATCGCGGGGGCGGCGCCGTTCATCCAAACCAACATCGTCGGCACATTCGTGCTGTTGGAAGCCGCCCGCGCCTATTACAACGGGCTGCAGGGTCCGGCGCGCGCAAATTTCCGCTTCCACCATATTTCCACCGACGAAGTATTCGGATCTCTGGGCGAACATGGCGCGTTTTCGGAAACCACCCCCTATGACCCGCGTTCACCCTATTCGGCCAGCAAGGCGTCGTCCGATCTTCTGGTGAGGGCGTGGCACGCAACCTATGGCCTGCCGATATTGCTCACCAATTGTTCCAATAATTATGGCCCTTATCATTTTCCCGAAAAACTGATCCCGCTCACCATTCTTTCGGCGCTTGAGGGCAAGGCTCTGCCGGTTTATGGCGACGGCAGCAACATCCGCGATTGGTTGTATGTGGAAGATCACGTGCGGGCATTGGTCGCCGTGGTGGAAAAGGGCCGTGTGGGCGAAACCTATTGCGTGGGCGGGCGCAGCGAAAAGCGCAATCTCGAAGTCGTTGAAACCATCTGCGACGTGCTCGACGAGCGGCGTCCCATGGGAAAATCCCGCCGCGGCCTGATCGCGTTTGTTGCCGACCGTCCGGGTCATGATCATCGTTATGCGATCGATTCATCGAAGCTGGAATCCGAACTGGGCTGGCGGCAATCGGTCGATTTCGCCCAGGGCATAAGCGCCACCATCGATTGGTATCTGGCGCATGAGTGGTGGTGGCGGCCATTGCGTGACAAGATATACGGCGGTGAACGCTTGGGGTTGATCTGATGCGTGTATTGATTGTGGGCAACCAGGGCCAGGTGGCACGGGAGTTGGCGATAAAACTGGCCGTCGCCGGGTATGATTTCGTGGCACTTGGCCGCCCCGCACTCGATCTGGCCAGCCCCGCCAGCGTCGTGCGGGCGATCGAGGATTATGGGCCGGATGCGATCATCAACGCCGCCGCTTATACCGCCGTGGATCGTGCCGAAGACGAGCCCGAGATCGCCAATGCCGTCAACGGCCACGGCATCGGCGTATTGGGACGCGCGGCGGGCGATATTCCGCTGATCCATTATTCCACCGATTATGTGTTCGACGGCACCAAAACCATCCCTTACCTTGAGACCGATCCGACCCATCCGATTGGCGCTTATGGCGCATCGAAATTATTGGGCGAGCAGAAATTATTCGCCGCTCACCCGCGTTCGGTGGTGTTGCGCACATCGTGGGTGTGTTCGGCGCACGGCAATAATTTCGTGAAAACCATGTTGCGTCTAGGGGGCGAACGCAGCGATGTCAGCGTGGTCGATGATCAATATGGCGGCCCGACATTTGCCGACCATCTGGCCGACGCCGCCATCGCTCTGCTGCCGCGTCTGCTCGCGGCGAAACAGGACGATGCACAATTCGGCATCTTCCATTTCAGCGGCGCTCCCGATTGCACCTGGTATGGCTTTGCCAAGGCAATCTTCGAGGGTGCCGCGGCGCGCGGGGTGTCCGCGCCGCATTTGCATCCCATCACCACCGATCAATATCCCACCAGGGCGAAACGCCCCGCCAATAGCCGGTTGGATTGCGGCAAGATCGAACGTATCCACGGCCTCAAACGTCCCGATTGGCACGCCGGATTATCGCGCTGCCTGGATCAATTGATTGGAGCAGAGACCCCATGAAGGGCATCGTTTTGGCTGGCGGCAGCGGCACGCGGCTGTATCCATCGACATTGGCGGTGTCGAAACAATTGCTGCCGGTTTATGACAAGCCGATGGTTTATTATCCGCTTTCGGTGTTGATGCTGGCCGGGATTCGCGAAATTCTGGTTATCTCGACGCCGCATGATATGCCATTGTTTCAACGCTTGTTGGGCGATGGCTCGCAATGGGGAATTTCGCTGGAATATGCCGTGCAAGATACGCCCGACGGCATCGCCAGGGCGCTGATCATGGCCGAGGAATTTCTGGCGGGCGGCCCCTCGGCGTTGATCCTGGGCGATAATATTTTCTATGGCTATGATCTGGAACAGCGCATGGAGAGCGCCAAACATCGCGATGGGGCATCGCTATTTGCCTATCATGTGTCGGACCCCGAGCGTTATGGCGTGGTGGAATTCTCCTCCGACCACCGTGCCTTGTCGATTGAAGAAAAACCATTGCGGCCGCGTTCCAATTGGGCCGTCACGGGGCTTTATTTTTACGATCACCGCGCACCTTCGATCGCCAGAACATTGCAACCTTCGGCGCGCGGCGAATTGGAAATTACCGATTTGAACAAGGTGTATCTGGCCGAGGGCACATTGCGCGTAACGCAACTCACCCGCGGTTATGCATGGCTTGATACCGGCACGCATGAAAGCATGTTGGAAGCGGGCGAATTTGTGCGGGCGATCGAAAAACGCACGGGGCAGAAAATCGCCTCGCCCGAAGAAGTGGCGTGGCGCAAGGGGTTTATCGACGACGATCAATTGCGCAAGATCTCCGTGCTGCTGAAGAAAAGCGGGTATGGCGAGTATCTGGAGCGGCTGATCATAGAAAAGACATAGTATTTTCTTATGTCTAAAATGGCAGAACGATATCCATGATTTGCTGGCCATAACGGGAATTTTGCAAATCAGTCAGAGTGCCGCGTCCGCCATAGGAAATGCGCGCTTCCGCCATGCGATCGTGTGATATGGTGTTGTCCGAGGCAATATCGGCAGGTTGCACCACACCGCTTACCCGCAATTCACGCAATTCGGCGTTGACGCGAATTTCTTGCCGTGCCGCCACGACCATATTGCCATTCGGCAAAACCTGAGTGACCACACCGGCCAATCGAAGATTGATTGATTCGTTGCGCTGAATTTGCCCGGTGGCGACGTTGGAATTGGCGCTGTTGGTGGAAACCAGGCTGCCGGCATTGGCCGCTGCGCCGAGCATTTTTGGAATCTGTCCCTCAAGGCCAAAGAAGTTTGGCATTCCCATGCCGTCGGCGGCTTTGCGTTGGGCTGTGGTGTTGTTGTTCAGCAAGGCCTGATCGGCCACATTCACCACCACGGTGATCAGATCGCCTACCTTGGAGGCGCGTTGATCTTTGAAAAAGGCGCGGCTACCGGTGTGCCACAGACTGGCGCTTTCATCGGGCAGCGGGATGGCCGGCGGCAACGGCATGCTCACCCTGCGCCAGCTTGGATCAAGTGTGGGGTCGGCGGTGGGGGTCATGGCGGGGGCACGGCCAATTTCAGAAAGACGCTGTATGGCGCTGCAATCTGTCAAATTCAGCAAAAGCAACAGTGGGGGCAATAAAAAGGGTTTCATCGCGCCGCAAACTCCTGGTTGTGGGTGCCGACGATCGGCTGGCTGTCTGGATCGACGCGGACCCGATCGTGGCCTGTGACCTCGGCCATCATGACAGCCAGCGAGCTTGGGTTGCGCACGCGGATCATATCGCCCACGGCGCCCGATTGCTCGGCGATGCCACGGCCCGCAAGATGCAATCCGCCCGTTTCCAGATCCATTTCAACCGAGGCATTCGCCAACACCGCGGTGGGGGTGGTAAGCTCGGACAACGGCATGGGCGCCCCGGCCGGCACCACATGGCGCAGTGCCTGGCCGATCAATTGCGAGGCATTGCGGGCAATATTGGCGGAGTCGCGGGGCAGGCGCGTGGTGATCATTTTGATGTCGCCGGCGCCGATGGGTTCGCGCACCGGCAGCAACCGCGCCAGCACCGGAATGGTGGCGGTTTCGGCCACATTGCCCGACACGCGCAGCGATTGCGCCGGCGTGCGATCGCCGCTGATGGTGATCAACGCTGAAAAATCTCCGGTCGCCCGATTATATTGCAGCGCGCCGACCTGCGGCACGATCGTATCGTTGGGCGCGACCAGGGGGGGCGCATAGCCGATCAGTTCGACATCGAATGCGGTCGGCGCGCCTTGGGCGGCGAGGGCGGCTTTCAGGGCGGCATTCAGTGCCGTGGGGTCCATCGGCGTGCCGCTGCGTTGCAATATGACATGAGCGGCGCCGCTGCCGTCGTGCCAATCGACATCGAATTGTCCGGCTATGG
>JAJZHU010000195.1 GCA_021798375.1 Pseudomonadota bacterium
TCCCGAAAACTCCCGTGGCCGGTATCATCTTGAGCCCGTGGCACAAACGCGCAGCACGTATCAGCGCGATCGGGACCGGGTGATCCACAGCTCGGCCTTTCGCACGCTGCAATATAAAACCCAGGTATTCGTCAATCACGAGGGCGATTTCTTTCGTACCCGGCTCACTCATTCGATCGAAGTGGCGCAGATCGCTCGCAGTTTCGCGCGCAGTTTGCGTGCCGACGAGGATCTTACCGAGGCGTTGGCGCTTGCCCATGATCTTGGCCATCCGCCGTTTGGTCATTCGGGCGAAGAGGCGCTGAACGAAGGAATGCGGCCTTTCGCCGGTTTCGATCACAATGCCCAGTCGCTGCGTATCGTTACCAAACTCGAAGCCTGTTATGCGGCGTTCGATGGATTGAACCTGACCTGGGAGACGCTCGAAGGTCTGGCCAAACACAATGGGCCGCTGCACCGGCCGCCGCCCTATATCGCCGAATATAACGCGATCTATCCGCTCGATCTCGATCGCCATGCCGGCATCGAAGCGCAGATCGCCGCGATTTCCGACGACATCGCCTATCATTCGCACGATCTCGACGACGGTCTGCGCGCCGGGTTGTTCGCCATCGAGGATGTGGCCCATCTGCCGGTGATCGGCGAGGCACTGCGGCAGGCCCGCGCTTCCAGTCTCGATGTGCCGCCGCCGCGTTTGCGCCATGAAATGATCCGCCGGGTGATCAATATGTTCGCCACGGATTGCCTGGAAGAAACCGCCCGCCGTCTCGCCTTGCTCGATCCCGCCACCCCCGATGACGTGCGTGGCGCCAAGCGCGATGTGGTCGCCTTCAGCAATCAATACGCCGAGGCCAATCGCGCGGTGAAAGAATTCCTCTTTACCCGCATGTATCGCCATTGGCGCGTCAATCGCATGACCGCCAAAGCCAGGCGTGTCACCGCCGAGCTGTTTCGTCTGCTGACCCAAGACCCCAGCACCCTGCCCGATGAATGGCGCGCCCGCGCCGGCGCCGGCGACGAAGCCCGCATCGCGCGCAGCGTTACCGACTATATCGCCGGTATGACCGACCGGTTTGCTCTGGACGAACACCGCCGCCTGACGGATTTATCGATCCCCGGTTGAGGGCATTGTAAGGAAGGTAAAGCCCCCGCCTTGCCATCCTTACAGCAACATCAACTGCTGTTCGGCCATGCCCATTTGGGTGCGGAAATGGGTGGTGTCGAGTTCGCCCATTTGGTTGAGCCCGAATTGGCGCACCGAGCGGGTGAAGCGTTGGGTGAGGAGTTCGGCATAGGGGCCGGTGCCGATAAAGCGGTCGCCGAAGCGGGAGTCGTTGAGTTGCCCGCGGCGGGTGTCGCGGATCAGGTTGAGGACATGGCGGGCGCGGTCCGGCATATGGGTTAAAAGCCAGTTGGCGAAGATATCGCGCAGTTCGTGCGGCAGGCGCAGCAGCACATAGCCGGCGTGGCTGGCGCCGGCCTTGGCGCTGGCTTCGATGATTTTTTCCAATTCGGCGTCGTTCAGGCCGGGGATCATGGGGGCGGCCATGACCCCGACCGGGATGCCGGCGCGGCTTAGTTCGGTGATGGCCCCCAGGCGGCGGTGAGGGGTGGCGGCGCGTGGTTCCATGCCGCGGGCGAGTTCGCCGTCCAGCGTGGTGATGGAAAGCCACACCCGCACCAGATTGCGTCGCGCCATGCGGGAAAGAATGTCGATATCGCGCAGCACGCCGGCCGATTTGGTGACGATGCTGACCGGGTGGTGAAAGCGTTCGAGCACTTCGAGCACTTCGCGGGTGATGGCGAGCGTGCGTTCGGCGGGTTGATAGGGATCGGTGTTGGAGCCGAGTGCGATGGTGCGGGGTTGATAGCCGGGCTTGCGCAATTCGGCTTCCAGCAGTTCGGGCAGGTTTGGTTTGAACAGGATCTTGGTTTCAAAATCGAGGCCGGGCGAATAGCCCAGATAGGCGTGGCTGGGGCGGGCAAAACAATAGACGCAGCCATGTTCACAGCCGCGGTAGGGGTTGAGGCTGCGATCAAACGCCAGATCGGGGGAATCGTTCCAGGAAATCGCGCTTTTGGCGTGATCTTCGATCAGGCTGGTGGGAATTTGCGGCAGATCTTCCAACCCCAGCGTGGTCCAGCCATCGTCGAATGCCTCGGTGGTGGTGCGATCGAAGCGCGATGCGGGATTGATGGTGGCGCCGCGCCCCTTGGCCGCCTGAGTGGGCATGACAAATGATGAAACCAGGCAAGATGGGGCGAGGCGGGCGTTCTCCATATCGGCGTTGGTGAGACCCATTGGTGCGGCTCCGGCTTAAAAGGGGGGTGTGGAATCAATGTTCATCGTTTGTTCTTGTCACCATCGCACCTTCATTGAGATGGGTCAAGAACAAAAAGTAAACAAAATATTTACCCGTGCGGATCGAAGAAATGTCATCGGCGTGATTTCTGTGGGGGATGGCCTAGCCATACGGTCCGCCTGGGTCTAAATGCCCGGTATGCTGAATATTGAAAGTTTTCATCGCGCGCGTCGCCTTTCCAGCCTCACATACCGGCGCTGGGTGCGTCGCTTTGCCTTCTGGGGCGGCGCGGTGATGGTTGGCTTGTTCGGCGTCGGCTTTGCCAGGATTTCCGACCAGGCCGGCCTGTTGCAGCAGATGATTTATCATCGCCATCCGCTTGCCATGCTGGCGCTCACGCCTTTGGTGACCGGTTTTGGCGTGTGGTTGACGCTCAGCTTTTTCCTTGGGGCTGGCGGCAGCGGCATTCCGCAGGTGATCGCCGTCATCGAGCTTGACGACCCCCACGCGGTGGCGCGTCTGTTGCCGCTCCGTTCGGCGATCGGAAAATTTCTGATCACTGTCATGGGGCTGTTCGGCGGTCTTTCGATCGGTCGTGAAGGCCCCACCGTGCAGATTGCCGCCACTTTGATGGCGGTCGTGGGGCGTTGGGCACGCCTGCCCGCGTGGGTTGAACGGCGCGCCCTGATCGTTGCCGGCGGGGCGGCCGGGGTTGCCGCGGCGTTCAATACGCCGCTCGCCGGGGTGGTGTTCGCCATTGAAGAACTGACCCGTTCGTTTGAAACCCGGACCAGTGGCCTGGTGCTGACCTCGGTGATTTTGGCGGGCATCACCAGCCTGGCGTTGGTGGGGAATTATACTTATTTCGGCAGCATCCCGGCTGATCTGAGCTTTGGCGCCGGGTGGTGGTGTGTGTTGATCACCGGGGTTTGCGGGGGCGCGGTGGGCGGGCTATTTTCACGCACTTTGATCGCGGCCAGCCAAGGCCGCATTGGCGCCATTCTGACCGCAAGGCCGGTGCTTACGGCGGTGTTGATCGGGCTTGCGGTGGCGGGAATTGGTTTGGGTTGTCATGGCGCCAGTTTTGGCACCGGTTATGGCGCGGCGCGCGCGTTGCTAGGCGGGGCGCACATGCCCTGGTATTATTTTCCGGCCAAGTTCCTGGTGACGGTGCTGTCTTATATCACCGGCGTTCCCGGCGGCATTTTCGCGCCGTCGCTGTCGGTGGGGGCGGCGATGGGCGATTTATTGAGCCACGTGGTTCCTGGCGCCCCTGCCGGCACGGTGGTGCTGTTGGGGATGGCGGCCTATTTCACCGGCGTGGTGCAGGCGCCGATCACCGGCATCGTGATCGTGATGGAAATGACCAACAATCAGCAATTGGCGATGCCGATCATGGCGGCGTCGATGATCGCATTATTAACGTCGCGCTTGATCTGCCGCCAACCGCTGTATTCCGCCTTGGCTGAGCGCTTTAAGGTTGCATACACGCAATCCGGCCGTGGCCAGGAAGCGGGATAGGCTGGTTATGCTTTCAATGCCTTTTCGATGGCTTTTTGCAACCGGCTGCTGTCGGGGGTGGTGAGCGAACTATAGGTATCGATGATCTTTCCATCGCGTCCGATCAGCACCTTGTAGAAATTCCACCGCGGTCTCCATCCGTCCTGGGTGGCTTTGACCCAGCGGTAAAATGGCAATGCATGGTCGCCGGTGACATGCGAGATGCCCGCCATCGGGAAGGTCACGTTGAAGGTGGCCTTGCAGAACGCTTTCACCTTGCCGTTGCTGTCCATTTCCTGGTTGAAATCCTGGCTTGGCACCCCCAGCACGGTGAGTCCCGCCGCTTGTTTCGACGCATAGAGGGCCTCCAATGCCTTATATTGCGGGGTGAAGCCGCAGAAAGACGCGGTATTCACCACCAGCAGCACGCGGCCCTTGTAATCGGACAGATGCAGCGTGCCGTCGTCGATCGACGGCATGGTGAAATCATAGACGGTGGTGGCAGGCCCCGCACCCGCAAGTTACAGGGACGCGGCACCCAGCAGCGCGCGGCGTCCTATCGGCGCAGCACCGTGGGCATCAGTCATAGCGTTCTTCCTCCCACGGGTCGGCATTGTTGTGATAGCCGCGAACCTCCCAAAAGCCGGGCTGATCGGCCACGGTGAATTCGATCCGCGTCACCCATTTGGCCGATTTCCACAAATACAGCCGAGGGATCAGCACGCGCACCGGCCCGCCATGTTCGCGCGTGATCGGGGCATCGTTCCACCGATCGACCAGATACACGTCGGGATCGGCGAATTGATCCAGCCGCACATTGGTGGTGTAGCCATCGACCGAATGGAACACCACGTGCCTTGCGTCCGGCGCCGGCCGCGCCAGCTCGATCAGGGTGCGGCTGCTCACGCCTTTCCAGCGATTGTCGTAATTCGACCAGGCGGTGACGCAATGCATGTCGGAAATGGATTCTTCGTGCGGCAGGCCGGTGAATCCGGCCCAATCGAGCTTCACGGGGTTGGCAACCGCGCCATCGAGCGTGAGCGCGAAGCGTTTGTCGTCGATGATCGGGTGAATCCCCAGATCCAGCACCGGCCAGCCATTGGTGAGCGTCTGACCCGGCGGCAGGCGACCTGCGCCCGCGTGCCCGGTGAGCAACCGCCCCTGGCGCGCCCATTCCTGCTTTTGCGCGATCAATTTGTCGCGTTTGGCCCGTTCGTCTTGTTCCATATCAATCCCCCGTTCCAGAGTTGGGGGACCCGGGCGGATTTG
>JAJZHU010000196.1 GCA_021798375.1 Pseudomonadota bacterium
CCTACCAGAAGGGCAAAAAAGCTATCAGACACATCCAAACCAGTCAACCAACCAGTCCGCTGCGGTGAACGGGCTTCTAATCAAACACAGACATACCGTCAAGAAGCTTTTTGCGCACTGCACCGAAAAAATGACGTTGGGGCGAATCGCCCTCCTGCTCATCGCCTGCCAAACCCCTGTCCACGGCGGATAAACGCTCGCTGGTGCTGTGAACCAATCCACTATAGCATCGCCAAGAATCGAACGAGCATCTTGTGAATGACATGAAATGTCCCGATGCCCCGTAAAATCAACCCCGCCGTGCCACGGCCAACTATGTGTCCGATCCAATCTGTGAGAATTCCCATGACCGAGACAGCCAGCGCAGCGCGCCCATTTTCGCATCTCCATATATTTCTTGCCCCGGGGCACGAGAAAAACGAGCGCAAGACTTGGGCCGTAATTTGGCTTTGCAGCACCATGATGGTGGCCGAGATCGTGGGCGGGCTTTTGTTCGGCTCGATCGCGCTGGTGGCCGATGGCATGCATATGAGCACACATGCGGGCGCGCTTTTGCTGGCCGCTCTGGCTTATACCTATGCCCGCAAACACGCCGATGACCCACGTTTCACCTTTGGCACGGGCAAGTTGGGCGATCTGGCGGGTTTTACCAGCGCGATCATTCTGGCGATGATCGCCTTGTTGATTGGCTATGAATCGATCAGTCGCGTCTTTACCCCGGTGCGGATCCACTTTGCCGTAGCCATTCCAATCGCCTGTCTTGGTTTGGTGGTCAATCTCGCCAGCGCCTGGCTTCTGAGCGGCGATGACCACCATGGGCACGGGCATGGGCATGGGCACGACCATGGGCACGGGCATAACCATGGGCACGAGGGGCATGGTGACGGCCACGCGGAACATCACGATGAGGCACATTCGATCGCCACCGGCGCCGGCATCGTCGTGCTTGAAGTATTCGAAGACGGCGTGCCGCCCCGGTTCAGGCTGCGCCGCGAAAGCAGCTCGCCTATGGACGCCCGCGGCGCCAGCATCGAGACCGTGCGGCCCGACGGGACAACGCAGCAATTCACCTTCGCGGATCGCGGGAACTATTTGGAATCGATCGAGGAAATTCCGGAGCCTCATGCCTTTACCGCGCATGTGCGGCTCGATGACCAAGATCATACCGTTGTTTTTGAAGAACATGAGCACGCGCACGCATCGACCCAACGCGACAACAACATGCGCGCCGCGTTGATTCACGTGGTCGCCGACGCCGCCGTATCGGTATTGGTGATTGTGGGCTTGCTGCTGGCCCGCCTGTTCGGTTGGCTGTGGATGGACCCGCTTGCCGGCATGATCGGCGCCTGCGTCATCGCCAGTTGGTCCTTTGGCCTGATTCGCGACACCGGCGCCATCCTGCTCGATATGAACCCCGACCAGCGCATGACGGATAAAATGCGCCAGGCGATCGAAAATGACGGCGACGTGCTGGTTGATCTACATCTGTGGCGCCTGGGGCCGGGGCACCTGGGCGCCATCGTTGCAATCAGCACGAGCCAACCGCGCGGATTGGCCTATTACCGTTCGAAATTGGCGCGGTTCCGCTCGCTATCGCACCTGACGATCGAAGTGGAACAGGAATGACCTCAAGGATTTAGCCGGCGCCCCAGGAATATCGGAATATCCATCGCATATTGGCCGCCATGCAGCAGATGCAGCGCCGGCAATTCTTCGATCGAGGCGAATTGCTTGCCGAATTGTTCGCGCACATAGGCCAGCTTGTCGAACGGCGCCACAATCACCACATCGCGCCCGGCATAATTTGCAACTGGACGAACCATCCCATATTGGCGCGGATCGGGGCCCAGACAGATCACCGGCACATCACCACCCAACGCATAGTCGATCTTGCCTGCATCGACCCACCTTGTGGCCGCAAAAATGGGACCGCCCGGTGCAAGCAAGCCCAAACCCGCCAATTGCGGCTTCAGCGAATCCCAATTCACCGCCGCCAGAACAGGATCGTGCCCTGGGGTATAGCGATGGTCCCACGCCGACAACCAATTCCACCGCACTTCGGACCCCACCAGCCCCGCACCGAACAGCAAAAATGCCGCGCTCGCGATCAACCAAACGCGCACCCAACGCCCACGCCCATCTTTCAAACGACGCGCGCAGGCCGCTCCCAACAATGGCAAAAACATCATGTAGCCGGGTGCGGCCCAGTGAAACAGCACATGCTCGTGCGTCCAGGCCGCGATCAGGGTAAACAACGCCACCGGCGGCGTGCCCAGACACACCAATAGCCAACCCGCGGCATCGGCGGTTCCCACCCGCAGCGCCCGCACGAGACTCAGCATCAGGGGCAGCCAGATCCAGGGCATCAAAAACAATGCCTCGCCCGCCAGAGTGACGAGCGCCTTGGCCGGATGCAGATGGTGTCCCGCGGCTCGTCCGGTTTGAAACGCGAACGACACCCAGGCGTGCTCGCCGTTCCAAATCAGCACCGGGGCGAACAATGCCAGCGACAACAGCGCCCCCAACCACGGCCACGGCCGCTTTAGCCACACCCGATGCTCCGGCTGCGAGACCAGATAAACCGCCGCGCCAAATAAAGTGAGCACCGCGGAATATTTGGCCAACATCGCCAGCCCGGCCCAAAATCCCGCCGCCAGCCACCATCCCGCGGCGGCACGCCCCGCAGCGCGCACACCATGGCTGAAACACAGAGCGAACCCCAGCAAGGCACAATCGAGCGGCCCATCAGGCACCACCCAACTGGCCGCCGTAAACCCCAGCACCGGCACCACATTGAGCAACACCGCCGCCCACAGTCCCGCTTTGGGCGACAGCAACACCGCGCCCAGCCGATACATCAGCCAGGTCGCCAACATGAAAATGAGGATGAAGGGCAGACGCACCACCAAATCGGATTCGCCGCCGAACAAATTAGCGGAACCCCAAGACAACCACCAAGCCAGTGGCGGATGGTCGAAATAGCTCAACTGGAGCTGCCGCCCCGCCGCCACCATATAGCTTTCGTCAACGCCCAAACCATACAGAACGGCGAACAACAGCCGCAACGGCAGGGTGACCACGATCAACGCGACCACCCATTGCGCCGACGTCAGCGGCCCGAGCAACACGCCATCTTCGTTGCCGCGCGCCGGTGCGACAGTTGCGACCATTGAATTCAAGCCCGTCGTTCCTCCCGATCATCAGGAACGACGCCTTCACGCCTGCGTCACCCCACCGATCGATAAAAGTTATTTTGGTCTTCCGATATAACCGAAGACTGGCTCTTGTGGCATCCGCAAGAACCAACAAACTTCTATCGCGTTGAGATCAAGCCGCCAAGCGTTGCACTTCCTCGGGCGACATGCGCACCAAGGCTTCGTAATCGGCCAATAATGCTTCGGTTATCGGCCCCGAGCTGAATGTAAGCTCGCCAATCTGACGCACCGGGGTCACCTCGGCGGCGGTACCGGCCAGGAAAACTTCGCTCGCCTTGGCCAATTCCTCGGGGAGAATCACGCGTTCCACCACCTTAAAGCCGCGGTTGCGCGCCAGCTTCATCACCGTGCGGCGGGTGATGCCATCCAAAAAGCAATCCGGGATCGGTGTGTGCAATTCACCATCGAACACAAAGAAAATATTAGCCCCTGTCGCCTCGGCCACCCGGCCACGCCAATCCATCATCAGCGCGTCGTCAAAGCCTTCGGTTTCCACCCCATGCTTGGAAAGCGTGCCGATCATGTAAAGACCGGCCGCCTTGGAAGCCGTGGGGGCGGTTTCGGGATGCGGACGCTTCCACTTGGCCCAACCCAGACGCACCCCCTTCATGCGATTCGCGCCGAACAAATTCGGCCAGGCCCAGGTGGCGATGGCCAAATGAACCGTTGTCTGCTGCGCCGAAACCGCCAGCATCTCGGACCCGCGATAAGCGATCGGACGCACGTAAGCGTCGGTCAGCCCATTCGCCGCCAACACCTGCTTGCAAGCTGCGTCGATTTCATCCGCGCTGTAGGGAATTTCAAACCCCAGAATCCGCCCCGAGGAGATCAGCCGTTCGGTGTGCTCGCGCAATTTAAAGATATTGCCCGCATAAGCCCGTTCCCCTTCAAACACCGCGCTGGCATAATGCAGCCCGTGAGTCAGAACATGGGGACGCACATCGCGCCACGGCGTCAGCTTGCCGTCCCACCAGATCTGACCGTCACGGTCGTCGAAAGGAAGAATGGCCATATTTGACACTCCACGAAATATTGTTTCAACGTATTGGGTAAAACTAGAATTTGTGCTAAGTTAAGTCAACGACACTGTCCCAAACTGGCCCAAACTGGAAAGTATGGCTCCTATGACATCAGAGAGGGGGACCGCCGAGCGCAGCAACCCGTCCGAAAAGTCCAAACTTGCCACCATCGACCCGCGCGCCGTGCAACCGCCCGGCTCCAGCCACCTGTTTCTGCGCGAAGAGCAAATCCGCCAGGCGCAGGATCTGATGTTCTTCGCCTACCGCGATTTCACCGGCGCCGCCGACGCCATTCTGGCCGAATACGACCTGGGCCGCGCCCACCACCGATCGCTGCATTTCATCGGCCGCAACCCCGGCATGACCGTTTCCGACCTGCTCACCATCCTGGGCATCACCAAACAAAGCCTCGCCCGCGTGCTCAATGTGCTGATCGAACGCAAACTGGTGGCGCAAAATCCCGGAAAAACCGACCGTCGCCAACGCCTCCTGGCGCTGACCCCCGCCGGCCAATCCCTCGAACGCCGCCTGTTCGAACGCCAACGCGAACTGCTCGCCACCGCCTTCCGCGAAGCCGGAGGCCCCAGCGTCGAAGGCTTCCGCCGCGTCCTCACCGGCATCATGGAACCCTCCGCCCGCGCCTACGTCAATGAAACCAACCCCACCGACCCCAAAACCCGCACGGCGTGAGGTCGATCATATGGGGAGTTCTTTGGAGGTGAGGGAAGGAAGGAAGATAAGGCCAGGGCTCTGCCCTGGACCCGCTGGGGCCATTGGCCCCAGACCCCGCTACGACTTTGTTTTGTGGGAGGGGACAGGCCCTGCAATCCAGCGC
>JAJZHU010000197.1 GCA_021798375.1 Pseudomonadota bacterium
CCGGAAAGGCCGAGGACTGCGCGCTGGCGCTGCCCGACACCGCGCTGTCCGACACCGCGCTGTCCGGAGCGGCGCCACCGGATGCGGCCGCCTCGCCAGCCGTCCCGGATGCCGCGGTTTCCGCGCCCACATTTCCCACAGGCTTCACCTCGGCGTCCATTGTTTCCATAACCTTTAATCAGTCGATAACAGCTTTAAAACACCACGTTGCCTTAGCCAAGCCGGGCAAGCAACGCCCAATTTACACGTCCGCCGTCTTTGCGCCAACCGCCGCAGCACCGGCCGGTCGATGCCCCCTTGCCATCATGCATCGCCACTGGAATGATGGGACAAAATTCACCGGGAGCAGGCACGTGCGATCCATCTTATCTTTCGTGTTGCTCGGTTCCTGCCTGCTTCCCCTCGTTGCCCAAGCCGCGCCGCCGCCTGCGAGCGCCTATGCGGCACTCCCCGTCGCCGCAACCGCCCGTCTGTCGCCCGACGGCAAATCCGTCGCCTTTATCAATGGCGCCGGTGATGTGCTGGCGCTGATGGTGTCGGATGTCGACAGCGGCCAATCGCGCCCAATCCCAACCGGAAACTGGAATCCAGACTGGATTCGATGGAAAGACAATCAAACCCTGCTCGCCGGCCTGTCGCAAACCGCCATCAGCGATCGCGGCATTGCTCTGCCGACCAGCCGCCTGTTCGCCTTCACCACTGACGGCGGCAAAGCCCAAGCCGTGGTGTTCGACCGCGCGCTTGATCCCGGTGTAGAGGTCATCGGCGATCCCGGCAATTTGGTGCCCAACCTGCAAGACCGCGTCATCAGCCCGCTATCCGATCACCCCGGCCATATCCTGATGGAAGTCCCGCAGGACTCGGTGGCATACCCCGCGGTCTTCGATGTTTCGCTGTGGGACAATGTACATCGTCTGACGCAAGGCAGCTTCGGGGAAGTCGTGCATTGGGTCGCCGACCAAACCGGCACGGCGCGCGCCGGCATCGCCTTGCACGAGGAATCCCGCGGTGGCGACTATCATTATCACCTGCTCGCCCGCGTCTCGACCAAGGATGATTGGCACAGGCTCGACATCGAATCACACGACGTCGCGTTTGACGCCACCAATCCCGACACGCTCTATGCCCTGATTACCCCGCACAGCGGTCCGGCGTCGATCGTGCAAATCGACATCCCCAGTGGTGCGATCCAACGCACCCTGATCAGCAGCCCTTCCGGCGCGCTGCAATTGCTCACCAGCAACGGCGTGATGGTGGGATACGTCACCCGCCAAAACATCATCTATACCGATCCATCCCGGGCCAACGATGCCAAAACCATCGCCACCGCCTTGAAGATTTCGGATCCCGAGCTGATTGATCGCAGCACCGACGACCAGCGCGTCACCGCCATCGTCTCGATGCCCGGCCAACCGCCCAAACTCTGGCTACTTGATCGCACCCAAACCCCCGCCAACCTCAGCCCCCTGCTCACCGATTATGACGACATCCCCGGCGATCAAATCGCCGTAGGGAAATGGGAACATGCCACCGCCCGCGACGGGCTGGATATCCCGCTGATCGTCACGCTGCCCATTGGCGCCAAGGGGCCAATTCCCTTCGTGGTGCTGCCCCACGGCGGCCCCACGAGCAACGACAGAATCGCATTCGATTGGCTGGTGCAATTCCTGGTGTCGCGCGGCTATGGCGTGATGCAACCGCAGTTCCGTGGTTCCACCGGCTTTGGCGCCGATTTCCAGCAAAAAGGCCTGCAGCAATGGGGTCTGGCCATGCAAGACGACATCACCGACGCCACGCGCTGGCTGGTCATCCACGATCTCGCCGATCCCCAAAAAATCTGCATTGTCGGCGCCAGCTTCGGCGGTTATGCCGCACTCGAAGGCGCGGTGAAGGAGCCGGGCCTCTATGCCTGCGCCGCCGCCATCGCCCCGGTCACCGATCTGCCCGCCTTCCTCCATGATCGCCGCGTTTTCGCCTTCAACGACGCCAATATCCCGGCCATTGGCGACGACACCTCCAAGCTCGAAGATACTTCCCCCGCCGATCACGCCGACCGGATCCAAATCCCCATCCTGCTGATCCACGGCCGCAATGATTTCACCGTGCCGGTGCAGCAAACCGAACGAATGGAAAAGGCGCTGCAAAAGGCCGGGAAAACCGAACAAACCATCTATCTGCCCACCGCGGATCATTATCTTCGCCGTGTTGCCGACCGGCTGACCGTGCTTCGCGCCCTTGAGGCCTTTCTGGCGAAGTCTTTGTAAAATCAGAACGGCGCGGGCGACAAAACACCGCCGGGCATCGGATAGGGCACGCCGGTGGTTTGGGGCACGGACAGCGGCAAGCCATAGCGCACGCGCGCAGCCAGAAAGCCGAAGGCCTGAGCCTCCAGAGCGTCGCCGTCCCACCCGGCGTCATCGGCCGGCCGCACCGGCACCGCCAAAACATCCCGCAAGGCCAGCATCAAGGCCGCGTTGTGCCGCCCGCCGCCCGCCACCAACCATTGGCGCGGCGGCGCCGGCAGCCGCACGCGCGCCACCGCCCGCGCCGTGAAGGCCACCAAATTCGCCGCCCCATCGGCCACGCCGAATCCGTGCAAATCTTGCAACACACGGGCGAAATGCTGCCGGTCCAAAGACTTCGGCGCCGCCAGCGCAAAAAACGGATCCGCCAGCCAACGCGCCAGCAAGGCCTCGTCCAGCCTGCCCTGGCGTGCCAACTTCCCGCCCCAATCGGCATCTTGGCCCGTGCAGGCGCGCACCCAATCGTCGATCAGCGCGTTGCCCGGCCCTGTGTCGCAGGCCAAAATCGCCCCATCAGCGCCAATCCAGGTGAGATTCGCCACCCCGCCCAGATTCAACACCGCCACCGGCTTTGCCAAATCCGCCGCCAGCGCCTGATGAAACAACGGCACCAACGGCGCGCCCTGCCCGCCCGCCGCCACATCACGGCTGCGGAAATCATGGGCCACATCGATGCCGGTCAATTTCGCCAGCAGCGCCGCATCGCCAATCTGCCAGGTGCGCCGCCGTTCGGGCGCGTGCAGGATCGTCTGGCCGTGAAACCCGATCAGATCGGCCCGCACGCCCAATTGCGCCACCGCCCGGGCGTGTACCAGCGTCAAACGCTCCACCGCCCGCAGCAACGCCGGATCATCCGCGGCAAGATTCGGCGCGCGCGCCATCAAATTCCGTAATTCATCCTTTAAATCAACCGGATAAGGCACCGTTAGACGCGGCCCGAAGGCTTTGATCGAAACCCCATCGGTGGTCACGCACGCCGCGTCCACCCCATCGAGCGACGTCCCGCTCATCAGGCCAATCGTATGGATCATTTGCAGCGCCTTCTTCCTATGCTAGCCAAAGAAATCTTATACACCACCATCAGCCACGGATCTCCCATGCCCCAAAGCGAATTCCTGCGTGAAGCCATCGAGCGGGGTTTCGTCCACCAATGCACCGACCTCGAAGCGCTGGACCTGCTGCTGAAAACGCCCCCGATCGGCGCCTATATCGGGTTTGATTGCACCGCCGACAGCCTGCACGTTGGTTCCCTGGTGCAGATCATGATCCTGCGGCTGTTGCAAAAACATGGGCACAAGCCTTTTGTCATCCTGGGTGGCGGCACCACCCGCATCGGCGATCCTTCGGGCAAGGACACCGCGCGGCAGATGCTCGACGACGACCAAATCGCCGCCAATATGCGTGGCATCGGACGTATTTTTGCCAATTTTCTTCGCTTCGACACGCAGCCGGACGGTGCCGTGTTTGTTAATAACGCCGAATGGCTCGATAAATTATCCTACATCGAGTTGTTGCGCGAGGCCGGGCCGCATTTCACCATCAACCGGATGCTCACCTTCGATAGCGTGAAATTGCGGCTGGAACGCGAGCAACCGCTCACCTTCCTTGAATTCAACTATATGATTCTGCAAAGCTACGATTTCCGCGAACTTGCCTTGCGCCACAACATACAACTCCAACTCGGCGGCTCCGATCAATGGGGCAATATCGTTTCGGGCGTCGAATTCACCCGCCGCACGCTGGCGCGGCACGTTTTCGGCCTTACCACCCCGCTGATCACCACCGCATCGGGCGCCAAAATGGGCAAAACCGCCCAGGGCGCCATGTGGCTCACCGCCGATCGCCTCTCGCCCTATGATTATTGGCAATTCTGGCGCAACACCGAAGACGCCGACGTGGGGCGTTTCCTGCGCCTGTTCACCGATCTGCCCATCGGCGACATCGAACGGCTGGAAAAACTTGAGGGTGCGGGCATCAACGAGGCCAAGAAAATCCTCGCCACCGCGGCCACCAGCCTCGCCCATGGCCGTGATGCGGCGCTGGAGGCGGCGGAAACCGCCCGATTGGCGTTTGAACAAGGCGAGGCGGCCGAGAATCTGCCCGGCATCACTGTCGCACCCGCGGCGCTGGCCGAGGGCATCGCGGCGGTGCGGTTGTTGGTCGATAGCGGGCTGGTCACTTCCAATGGCGAAGCGCGTCGCCTGATCAAAGGCGGCGGTGCGCGCATAAACGACGTTCCAATCACCGAGGATGGCCGTGTTGTAACGAACGCGGACATGATCGACGGCGTTATCAAATTATCGGCGGGTAAGAAGCAGCATCGGCTGGTGAAGCTGGCGGAAATTGGCGGTTGAGTTCACACCTTCTTCAAAAAACACGTCTTCAGCACAAGGCCTTTGATCTTTTCAACCCGGCACTCGATTTCCTCGGGATCCGCGGTCAGATGAATATTTTTGATCAAAGTCCCGCGCTTCAAGGTTGAAGACGTGCCCTTCACCTTTAGATCCTTGATCACCTGGACCGAATCACCTTCGGCCAGTACGGCGCCATTGCTGTCACGCGCTTCCATATCATTCCCCTTTCAAAACAAAATCCATGCGCCGGCGCATTTCCGCGATCGCGGCACGAAGCCCGACAAATATCGCCTCACCGATTAAAAAATGACCGATATTCAATTCCACAACCTGCGGCAACGCCGCGATCGGTCCCACATTGTCATAACTCAAACCGTGTCCGGCGTGACATTCC
>JAJZHU010000198.1 GCA_021798375.1 Pseudomonadota bacterium
C
Organism: Pseudomonadota bacterium; assembly: GCA_021798375.1. Classification (GTDB taxonomy): domain Bacteria; phylum Pseudomonadota; class Alphaproteobacteria; order Acetobacterales; family Acetobacteraceae; genus JAJZHU01. The sequence continues at coordinate 2 of JAJZHU010000198.1, forward strand.
GAATGCGCGTTGTTCGACCCGGTGCGGGTGGCGCTCAGCGGCCGGCGGCATCAGGTTGTTTCCGATGCGCGGCAACGGTTTGAACGCGGGGTGGATCAGGCGATGCCACCCGATGCGCTGGAAGCGGCGACGCGGTTGGTGATCGAGTTATGCGGCGGCGAAGCAAGCTATGTGGTGACCGCGGGCGAAGAACCGAATTGGCGGCGCGAGGCCAGCCTGCGGTTTGACCGCCTGAGCAGCTTCGGCGGCTCGGACATCGACGCCGACGAAGCCGTGCTGCGGTTGGAGCATTTGGGCTTTATCGTGACGCATCGCAGCGCCGAGCGGGTGAGCGTGCAGGTGCCCTCCTGGCGCAACGATGTGGCCGGCGCCGGGGATCTTGAACAGGCGCCGGGGCTGGATATCGTGCGCGCCGCCGAAGCCGCCGAAGGTGCGGCCGAAATTGAACCGGAAGCGGATCTGATCGAGGAAGTGCTGCGGCTTTCGGGGCTGGATGCGATCCCTCCCCGATCCCTGCCCGCATTGCGATTGGTGCCCGAGGCGACCTTATCGGCCAAACAGGTGCGCACCGGGTTGGCGCGGCGGGTGTTGGCGGCGGGCGGGTTGCAAGAAGCGGTGGGTTTCAGCTTTGTGGCGCGGGATCAGGCTTTGTTGTTTGGCGAAGCGCCCGAATCGCTGCGGCTGTTGAACCCGATTGCCGCCGATCTGGACCAGTTGCGCCCCACGCCGGTGGCGAGTTTGGCGTTGGCGGCACAGCGCAACCAGGCGCGCGGATTGATCGGTTCGAGCCTGTTCGAGATCGGGCCGTCGTTCAATGAGGCTGGTCAGAGCCTGGTCGCGGCCTCGCTGCGGGTGGGGGTTTCGCCACCCAATTGGCTGCAAGCCTCGCGCGCGCCGGACGTGTTCGATGCCAAGCAGGATGTGATGGCGGTGTTGGCGGCGTTGGGCGTGCCGGGTGAATCGCTTTCCGTCACCGCCGATGCGCCGGAATTTTATCATCCGGGACGTTCGGGCGTGGTGCGGCAAGGGCTGAAATTGGTGTTGGCGCGGTTTGGCGAGTTGCATCCCAAGCTGCGGACATCGTTGGGATTGGATCAAGCCGCGGTGGCGGCCGAAATCTTCCTCGACGCCATCCCCGAACCCAAGAAAAAGCGCAAGGCGGCGCCGGAAATTTCCGCATTGCAGCCATTGCGGCGGGATTTCGCGTTTGTCGTGGATTCGGGCGTGGCCGCCGATGCGGTGTTGCGGGCGGCGCGCGGGGCCGAGCGGACGCTGATCGCCGGGGTGGTTCTGTTCGATGTCTACGACAAGCTGGCCGATGGCAAGAAATCGCTGGCCATCGAGGTCACATTGCAGCCGCGCGAGAAAAGCCTGACCGACGCCGAGATCGAGGCGGTGTGCGCCAAAATCGTCGCGGCGGTGGGCAAGGCGACCGGGGCGGTGTTGCGCTGATCCCGGCGCACACCATCTCTATCTGACAAAGTTTTTGCTTCCCTCCCCGGCTTCTGCTTTATGAGCGCCATGACCAGTATCCCGATCGAACGCATCCGTAATTTCGCGATCATTGCCCACATCGACCACGGCAAATCGACCTTGGCCGACCGGCTGATTCCATCCCCCGGGGCATTGACCGCGCGCGAGATGACAAGTCAAGTTCTTGATAATATGGAACTTGAGAAGGAACGCGGGATCACCATCAAGGCGCAGACGGTGCGGTTGCTGTACCCCGCCAAAGACGGGCTGACCTATCAATTGAACCTGATGGATACGCCGGGCCACGTCGATTTCGCCTATGAGGTGAGCCGCTCGCTTGCCGCGTGCGAGGGCTCGCTGTTGGTGGTGGATGCAAGCCAAGGCGTGGAAGCGCAAACCCTGGCCAATGTCTATCAAGCCATCGACGCCAATCACGAAATCGTCCCGGTGCTGAACAAGATCGATCTGCCGGCGGCCGAACCCGAGCGGGTGAAGCAGCAGATCGAGGATGTAATCGGGCTAGATGCGTCGGACGCGGTGATGATTTCGGCCAAAACCGGGCTTAACATTGAAGGCGTGTTGGAGGCGTTGGTGACACGTCTGCCGCCGCCCAAGGGCGAATTGAATGCGCCGCTGAAGGCGCTCTTGGTCGATAGCTGGTATGATGCCTATTTGGGCGTGGTTATTCTGGTGCGGATCAAGGACGGCAAGCTGAAAAAAGGCATGAAGATCCGCATGATGTCGTTGGGATCAACGCATTTTGTCGATCAGGTCGGCGTGTTCAGCCCCAAGATGACCGTGGTGGATGAATTGCTGCCCGGCGAGATCGGTTATATCACCGCGGCCATCAAGACCGTGGCGGATTGCAACGTCGGCGACACCATCACCGAAGATCGCAATCCGGCGGCCGAGGCGTTGCCTGGGTTCAAGCCTTCGATCCCGGTGGTGTGGTGCGGCCTTTACCCGGTCGATGCCGATGATTTCGAGAAATTGCGCGAATCATTGGGCAAACTGCGCTTGAATGATGCGAGTTTTCATTACGAAGCAGAAACATCCGCGGCGTTGGGATTTGGTTATCGTTGCGGGTTTTTGGGCTTGCTGCATCTGGAGATTATCCAGGAACGTCTTTCACGCGAATTCGATCTGGATCTGATCGCCACCGCGCCTTCGGTGGTGTATCGCATCCATCGCAACAATGGCGACGTCGAGGAATTGCATAATCCGTCGGACATGCCGGACCCGAGCCAGATCGATCATATGGAAGAACCATGGATCAAGGCCACCATCATGGTGCCGGACGATTATCTGGGCGCGGTGCTGACACTGTGCAACGATCGTCGCGGGCGGCAGATGGATCTGACCTATGTGGGCAATCGCGCCATGGCGGTTTATGCCTTGCCGCTGAACGAAGTAGTGTTCGATTTCTACGATCGGCTGAAATCGGTCTCGCGCGGTTACGCCAGCTTTGATTATGTGATGGATCGTTATGAAGAATCCGATTTGGTGCGCATTTCGATTCTGGTGAATGGCGATCCGGTCGATGCGCTTTCATTCGTGGCGCATAAATCGGCGGCGGAAGCGCGCGGGCGTTCGATCTGCATGAAATTAAAAGACCTGATCCCGAAACAATTGTTCAAAATCGCTATTCAGGCGGCGATCGGCGGACGGGTGATCGCGCGCGAAACGATCGGGGCGCTTTCCAAAGACGTGACGGCCAAATGCTATGGCGGCGATATCTCGCGCAAGCGCAAGCTGCTGGACAAGCAGAAGGAAGGCAAAAAGCGGATGCGGCAGTTTGGCAAGGTGGAAATTCCGCAGTCGGCGTTCCTGGCGGCGCTGAAGATGGATAATTGAGTTAGCGGCAATATTCCCGCCACGCATTTCGTAGATTTTTTCCCAGACCTTGCCCGAATCGCGGCGCGTCGCACAGCGGGCTTGACTTGGTGCGAGCCCGCAAACTCGCGCGCGTTTGCGCCAGAGATTCTATGTTGCCGGCTTTTTCGATGGCCAGCGCCACATAATGTTCTTCGTCGCGCGCCACCCAATCATCAAGCCCAACATTGCACAAATGGCTAAGCGAATGGCGCGAGGCAAAGGTATCGCCGGGCAACGTGACGGTGGGAACGCCCATCCAAAGCGCCTCGCAGGTGCCAAGACCGCCTGAATAGGGAAACGGATCGAGCGCGATGTCGATTTTATTATAGGCATCAAGAAATTCACGATGCGGACTGCGGCCTTCGAGAATGATACGGGCGGCGTCGATTTGATATACCGCGAATTTGTCGTGGATCAGCGCGCGGGAGCTTGGTTCGCTGAATTGATGGGTTTTGAAGATGATCTGCGCATCCGGCATCTTTTGTAAAATACGCGACCAGACAGCAATGGCGCTGTTGGTGATTTTGGCCAGATTGTTGAAACAGCCAAAAGTGATGTGCCGAGCGGCAATTGCCGGCAATGGCCCGACATCGGGCGCATATGCCGGTGGGCTATAGCAAATATAACCATCGGGCAGGATCAACGGCTTTTCGCTGTATAGCGAGGCCAATTCGGGCGGTGTTTCCCACCGATCGGAGATCATCCAATCGATTTCAGCAAGACCGGTGCTGTGGTTTTGCATTCCCACCCATTTCATCTGCACGGGTGCCGGACGAGATGCGCAGATTTGAAGGCGGCCATGATCGCCCCATCCGCCCAGATCGATCAGAATATCGATCTCGCGGTCCCGAATGGCTTTGGCGGCATCGGCATCGTTGAGATCATCGATCGAAACCCAGTCCCGCGCGATCGAGCCTATGCGCCGGGCGATGAGATCGCCCGCATCGCGGCCAAACACGGTGATTTGAAATTGCGCGGGATCGAGAGATTCAAATCCGGCAACGGTCAACCAGCCAACAGGATGGGTGCGCAGCAAATTGGAAAGCAACCCGATGCGCAAAGGCCGCTCGGGATCCTTCACTGTGGCGAAGGGAATGGCGCTTGGGTGGTGCAGGCTGGCGGCGCAGTCCTTGGCGGCGATCAAAACCGAAGCGCCCGTCTCACCCTCGGCATAGGGCAAAACGTTGCACAGCACGCGCTTTGGATGGGGATTATGCGGATCGGCGGCGATGGCGCGGCGAGCCAGAGCGACTGCTTCGGCCTGTTGGCCCTGCCACAACAACACAATCACCAAATTGCAGGCGGTGTCGGTGTGCCAGGGTTGATGTTCCAGGCAGTGTTGCAGAATCGCTGCTGCCTCGCTGTGCCAATGGCTGCGCATCAACGCGACGGCAAGATCATTTGCGACACGAACGCTATCGGGAAATTGGCGATACAATCGCCGTAAATACGGAACAGCTTCTTGATTGCGATCCATCCGCATCAATGTAACCGCAAGCTGTGAGGCCGGTTGATGGGCATCGGGTGCCAGCAAATGAGCCGCCTCCAAACTGTCGGCGGCTTCGGCCAGGCGGCCGGCAAGTCCAAGCAACAATCCACGCGCGCACAGCAACACGGAATCAAGCGGCGATTGAGCGGAT
>JAJZHU010000199.1 GCA_021798375.1 Pseudomonadota bacterium
GCAGTTCCTACCATGCGGATTCCGATTTCGCGGCGCTGCGCGAGGCGCGCGCAAAGGCCGGCCGCTAGCCGTGCCCCGCCACACTGAAATCAAAAAAGTTGCCTACTCGCCCGAACAGATGTTCGAACTGGTGGCCAATGTGGCGGACTATCCCAAATTCTTGCCCTGGTGCGTGGGGGCGCGCATTCGCAGCAATGTGAATAATGTGCTGATCGCCGATCTTTCGGTCGGTTTTGGCCCGTTCCGCGAAAATTTCACCAGCCGGGTTGCGTTGGTAAGGCCCAATGAAATCAAGGTTTCCTATGAAAACGGCCCATTCCGCTATTTGCGCAACATCTGGCACTTCAAGCCCGATCCCGGCGGCTGCGAGATCGATTTCTTTGTCGATTTCGAGTTTAAAAACCGCCTGTTGCAAGCGGCGATCGGCGCGGTGTTCCACGAAACCGTGCGCGTGATGGTGGGTGCGTTCCAGAAACGCGCCCGCGAGGTGTATGGCCCGCCCACACCGCAGCTTACACAGTCTCGGTGATTTGAACCAGCTTACGGGTTTCATGCCCAAGGTGGTCGATGCCCGATGCCAACTGAGCCAGATTCTGACGATAATTGGCGAGATTGTCGCCCAGCTGCGCCATCGAATGCTTCAGATCCCCAAGCGCGCCGCGCCAAACCGCCACGGCGGCTTTTTGTTCGTCCAAAGCCTGCGCCAGCTTGGCCAGCGATTGTTGTAACCGGGCCTGATCGTGCGTCACGGCGGGAGCGGGGCGGGGTGGGAAAGCAATGACCTGGGACATGACGGACTCCTGCAAGAACCCGTGTATTTTAACGCGACGTTAACTCATTTTCAAGAACTTTCTTAAAAAAGAGATAATCCATCAAGCTCGTCGTTCCACAAAAAGGCCCTTGCGATTGCTCGCAAGGGCCCTTTTTGTAGTCAATCCAGCAGCTTAATCGCCAGCGGCAAACACCCGGCTCTTTTTGGCCACGGCAACCGGCACCACAACGCGCACCGGAGCGGGGAGGGCCGCCATGATCGCCACGAACACCGAGGCGAAGTAGGGCAACGACTGGGTGAACAGCACGGTGCACCACAGTTTGGCTTCGATGGTGGCGAGGTGGCTGCTGATGCCCACCCCGATCATCGCGGCCCAGGTGAGGATCAGGATCACCAATTCTTCGCGTGCCATCACCAGGCCTTGGATGAACGCCGGGGCGTCTTCCATCTTGGGCGTGCGCAGGAACGGCGCCGAGCGGATCAGCAGGCCTTTCCACACGGCCTTGCCAATCGTGTGCGACAGAGCCAAACCAGCCACCGCGGCGCCCAGACGATCCATCCGGCTGCAAGGCACGCGCTTGGCATAGAGCGAGAAGATCTGCACCAGCTTGAAGATGAACAGCCCGATCGAAGGCAGCATGAACAAAGCGATCGGGAATTCAAACCGCACCGGCGCCACGATCAGACCCACCGACCAGCCGAGACCCATGACCAGGAAGGCAAGACCCAAAGCATCGCCCACCCACGGCAACCAGCCGGTGATGAAGTGCCAGCGTTGGCCCAAGGTGAGATCCTTGTTGGTGGGCGAAAGCAAGGCTTTCCAATGGCCACGGCAGATCTGCATGGCGCCATAAGCCCAACGGAAGCGTTGCTTGCGGAAGGCGGCGAAGTCATCCGGCATCACGCCCTTGCCAAAGCTCTGGCTGGAATAGACGGCTTCCCAACCCTGGCGGAACAATTTCAGGCCCAGTTCGCTGTCTTCGCAGATGGTCCATTCGGCCCAGCCGTTGACATCTTCCAGCGCCGATTTGCGCACCAAAGTCATCGTGCCGTGCTGGATCACCGCGTTGCGTTCGTTGCGGGTCACCATGCCGTTTTGGAAGAAGCCGGCATATTCCCAGAACATCAGGCGCTTGAAGAACGAGCCATCATTGTCGCGGTAATCCTGCGGCGATTGCACAAAGCCCACCGCCGGGTTGTTGAAGTGCGGCGCCATCGAGCGCAGCCAATCCGGGCGCACCACGTAATCGCTGTCGAGCACGCCGATCACTTCGGCATCCGCGGCGGTTTCGCGCAGCGAGAAATTCAACGCACCCGCCTTGAATCCGGGCCATTTGCCCAGATGGAAAAAGCGGAAGCGCGCACCCAGACGAGCACAATGCTCGGCCACCGGCTCCCACAGCGCGGGATCCTTGGTGTTGTTGTCGATCACCAGCACTTCAAAATCGGGGTAGTCGAGTTCGGCCAGCGCATCGAGCGTCAGCTTCACCATGTGCGGCGGCTCGTTGCAGATGGGGATATGGATCGACACCTTGGGCAACAAGGCACCGAGCGGCGCGGGCGACGTGCTGGGGATGCGTTTCCACACCTTGCCGAACAGGGCTTCAGCCATCTCGAAACTATCGGCGATCAAGAGGAAGATCAGCAAAGCCTGGCCCAGAGCCAGGGCGCTCCAGATCACCAAGGCAGCGCCCGAAAGATAATCGCCGCTCATGGTGATCAGCACCAAAGCCAGCACCGCGCCAAAACCCTGGGTAAGACCCGCGAACATCAGCTTGCCGGGCAGCGAGATATCGGGGCGGCGCGAAAGCAACAGGCCGGAGAACAGCAGGGCGAGGGCGACCGAGAAACCGGCCCATTCCAGCCAATGCGGATTTTCCACCACCGGGCCGGTCATCGCCCATTTGGCGTGGCGGCCGAGGTCCATCATGCCCCAATAGCCCGCGGCACGGCCTTCAAAGCTGGTTTTCCAGGGTTGGTCGAAGGCTTCCATCACAAAGTAGTTGAGGTGACGGTTTTGCGCGGCGACAAAGAATTCGCGCATGAACATGGCCTGGTTGTCGCGGCTGGCGACAGCGCCACCGCGCGTAACACCATTGCTGGGCCAGCCCACTTCGCCGATCAGGATCGGCTTGCCGGGATAGGCGCGGTGCATCGCATCCAACTGACCCATGGTGTATTTTACCGCGTCCTGGATCGGCACGCCTTCCCAATAGGGCAGCAAATGCACGGTGATCACATCGACGCTGTTGGCCAGTTCAGGGTGCTTCAGCCACACATACGGCGGCTCGGCGGTGCTGACGGGCACATGGGTGGCGGCTTTGACGCGATTGATGTCGGCGATCAATTGGGGAATCGACAGATCGCCGCGATATTGGGTTTCGTTGCCCACCATCAGGCGTTCGACGTTCGGGTTGTGATTGGCGGTGGCGATCAGGCGCGAAAGTTCCACCGCATCGGCCCCGGCCTTTTTATCCAGCCAGGCGCCCAGGGTGATCTTGAGCCTGGTGCCCTGCGCCATTTGCGGGATATCGGCGAACTCGCCGGCCACGGTGTAGGTGCGGATGTGGTCGGTGATGCGCGCGGCAATGGCAAGATCGGATTGGATTTCGGTTTTGGTCGGCAGCACGCCGGTTTCGGCGCTTTCGCCCGCGTGATAGGGCGAAAAGGCGAGGCCATCCACGCGGCCATGGAAATCAGGCGGCGTGACGGCACGTTCATGAATGCTCCAAGCCCCAAAGCTGGCCACCGCCGTTAGCCCAAGGGCCAACAGTGTGGTGGGATGCAGCAGACCCTTCAAGATCCCGATCCGGGGGGTCTTGGAGGCGGCACCGTGCTTGGAAAGGGCTGACAATTGCGTCATGGCGATGTTTTTCCGGTACGGGCAAATGGCCCGGATGCAGTAGGGTGTAAACCCGCATCTGGGCGAGGACCGGGCTTGATTGTGGCGAAGTTGGGGCATCGCAAAATAAAGTGACGATTATTCCCCCCTGGTTTGGCCGCCCGATCCTGCTAGAATCACCCCCCATGAGCACCGGTTTTGAACTAATCATCATATTTTTATTGATCCTGTTGAACGGCGTCTTTGCCATGAGCGAGATGGCGATGGTGTCGTTGCGCCGGGCGCGGCTGGCCGTATTGGAAAAGGCCGGGCACCACGGAGCCAAACTGGCACGGGAATTATCCGAGGATCCGCAGCGGTTTCTGCCCGCGGTGCAGATTGGCATCACCTTGATTTCCATCCTGGCCGGCACCTTTGGCGGCGCCAGAATCGCCGCGGCCCTGCAAATTCAACTGAGCACGTGGGGCATGGCGGCGAAATTCGCCGAGGATGTGTCGCTGGCGATCGTGGTGGTGGCGATCACATTTTTCACCATGATATTCGGCGAATTGGTGCCCAAGCAATTGGCTCTGCGCAACCCCGAGGCCGTGGCCCTGGTGGTGGCGGGTCCGCTGGCGTTCGCTTCGCGCGTCGGCGCGCCGGTGGTGTGGGTGCTGTCGGGCATCTCCTCGATGGTGGTGCGGTTGTTTGGCGTCCACACCACCGAACGCCAGGTGGTGACGGAAGACGAGTTGAAAATTCTGCTCGCCGAGGGCGCCGAGGAAGGCGTTTTGGAGCACGAAGAACGCGACATGATCGAGCGTGTATTGCGATTGGCCGACAAACCGGTGCGGGCGATCATGACGCCGCGCAACGAAATTATCTGGATCGACCGATCCGACCCCAAACGCGAGGTGATCGAAGGTCTGCGCGACACGCCGCACAGCCGCTATGTGGTGTGCGAAGGTTCCGTGGACAATGTGGTGGGTGTGCTGCTGGCCAAGGATTTGCTGTTCGAACTGCTGGATGGCGGTGATTTCTCCATGGGCGCCTCGCTGCGCAAACCTTTGGTGATGCCCGATACCGTCACGGCGCTCGATGCCCTGCCGCTGCTGCGCCAGGATCCGCTGGGGATTGCCCTGGTGATGGATGAATACGGCAGTTTCGAGGGGTTGGTGACGGCGGCGGATGTGCTGGAAGCGATCATCGGCGACGCGATGAACCGCGGGCATGAACCGCGCGACAGTTCATTGCCGGAACCCAACGAATTATTGCTCGATGGCATGACCCCGGTGGATGAAATCAAGGCGCGTCTGGGTCTGCCGCCGTTGCCCGCCGAGGGCAATTA
>JAJZHU010000200.1 GCA_021798375.1 Pseudomonadota bacterium
GAATGTCTCGACCACGTCCGACACCGTTCGATCCGGTATCGCGGGAAGCTCGGCGTTGCCTGCCATCTGGCCTAGACCTGCTTGATTTCGCGTTCCTTATCGACGAACGCCTCATCAATCCTTTTGATATATTGATCGGTCAGCTTCTGCACTTGATCGGTCCAGTCCTTGGCCTCGTCTTCTCCGATTTCGCTTTTCTTTTCAAAGTTCTTGATCTGGTCGTTGCCATCGCGGCGCACCCCGCGCACCGCAATGCGAGCGGATTCGCTGTAACGATTGGCGGCCTTGACGATCTCCAAACGCCGTTCGGCGGTGAGCATGGGGATCGGCACCCGCACCATCTGCCCATCGGCCGCCGGGTTCAAACCCAGGCCAGCGTCGCGAATGGCGCGCTCCACCGCCCCCACCAAGGTGCGATCCCACACTTGCACGGTCAACATGCGCGGTTCAGGGCTGCCGATGGTGCCGACCTGGGTGATGGGAACTTCCGAGCCGTAAGCCTCGACACGGATCGGTTCGAGCAACGCGGGCGAAGCACGGCCCGCGCGCAAACCGGCGAATTCGCGCTTCAACGTGTCGAAAGCACCATCCATGCGGCGCGTTAAATCGGCTTTCAATCCACTCAGGTCAGCCATAGTGCCGTTCCCCGTCTGTTTAACAAATCAATACCAGTATCAGCGTTCGATGATTTTGGTGAAAAGCCCATCGCCACGCATCACTTGCGCGAATGCCCCGGGAGCGTGGATATTGAACACCAAGATCGGCAAATTATTTTCCCGCGCCAGGCTAATGGCGGCGGCGTCCATCACCTGCAAATCGCGGGACAATACATCGAGATAGGTCAGTTCTTCATAACGCTCGGCGCCGGCGACCTTGCGCGGATCGGCCGAATAAACCCCATCGACCTGCGTGCCTTTAAGCAATGCATCGCAGCCCATTTCAACCGCCCGCAACGACGCCGCCGTGTCGGTGGTGAAAAACGGATTGCCGGTCCCGGCGGCAAAAATCACCACCCGGCCCTTTTCCATGTGCCTTATCGCACGGCGTCGAATGAACGGCTCGCACAGGCTGCTCATCGCGATCGCCGATTGCACCCGCGTGGGAACACCTTGTTTTTCAAGTGCATTTTGCATGGCCAAGCCGTTCATCACGGTGGCCAACATGCCGATCGAATCGGCTTGCGAGCGTTCCATGCCCGCCGCCGCCCCCGAAACGCCGCGGAAAATATTACCGCCGCCGATCACCACGCAAACCTGCACGCCCATCGCCACGACGCTGACGATATCGGCGGCAATCGCCACCACCGTGTCGTTATCAAGGCCATAATCACGCTTGCCCATCAAGGCTTCGCCCGAAAGTTTCAACAACACCCGTTGATAGGGGCGCGACGCAGGTTTGAGGCTGGAAATCATGGTGCTCCTTGAAGTGTGGGAGTGGCCGATCGAATGGCCCTGGATCAAGCTCACCTTAGATCATAGCGACGAGTCGCGTCATCACACCCCGGCCCCATTTGGTGGGGGCCGGGGTGTTGCGATCAATCAGGCGAGGCCGGCAGCCGCAGCCACTTCGGCCGCGAAGTCGCCGGTTTGCTTATCAATGCCTTCGCCCAGGGCGAAGCGCGCAAAGCCGGTGATGGTGACACCCGCCTTCTTGGCCACCGCGCGCACGCGGCTTTCGCCATCGATCACGAACACCTGCTCCAACAATACCACTTCTTCATAGTATTTACGGATGCGGCCTTCGACCATTTTTTCGATCACGGCTTCCGGCTTGCCCGAGGCGCGGGCCTGTTCCAGCAACACGTTCTTTTCACGCTCCAACGCCGCCGGATCAACCGCATCGACATCAAGCGCATCGGGACGAGTCGCCGCCACATGCATCCCAACCTGACGGCCCAGCAATTCGAGTGTGCCGAGTTCGCCCGGACCTTCGATCGCCACGATCACGCCGATCTTGCCCAGACCCGGACGCAACGCGCCGTGGACATAGGTGGCCACCACACCTTGCTTCACCGACAACACACGGGCGCGGCGCAGCGCCATGTTTTCGCCGATGGTGGCAACCAGATGCATCAATTCGTCGCCAACATTGCGTTCCGATCCGGGGAACGGCGCCGCCTTGATGACTTCGATGTCTTCGCCAACTTCAAGCGCGATCTTGGCAACCGTCTCGACGTAAGCCTGGAAGGTGACGTTGCGCGCCACGAAATCGGTCTCGGCGTTGACTTCGACCACGGCGGCGCGTTGGCCGTTGGAGGCAACGCCCACCAGACCCTCGGCGGCCACGCGACCCGATTTCTTGGCGGCGGCGGCAAGGCCCTTTTTGCGCAGCCAATCGATTGCGCCGTCGATGTCGCCATCGGCTTCACCCAAAGCACGCTTGCAATCCATCATGCCGGCGCCGGTTTTTTCGCGCAGGTCCTTGACCAGCGCCGCGGTAATTTCGACCATCACTGCCTCTCCCGTCTGAAGGGCGCGCCCCGAACAGGCGCAGCTACATAATTCGAGCGGATCGCATTCGATTGCGATTAACCTATGCGTGCATCCGCCCGCCGTCATCAAACAGGCGGGAGGATGTCTCGCCCCCCGCCCATATCAAGTGAAGATCAGCCTTCGTCGGCCGGAACTTCAAGCAACGCTTCCGCCACGGCCTCGCTCGCGGCCACGTCCGAAGTTTCGGCGGATGCCTCGATCGGGGCTTCAGCCGCAAGTTCGTGCAACACCGCTTCCGGCAGTTCGGCCACGGCGCCGAAATCGGTCCCCGAAGCCTGCATTTCGGCGCTGATGCCATCGAGCACGGCGCCCGAGATCAGTTCGCAATAAAGCGTGATGGCGCGCAAGGCATCGTCGTTGCCCGGCACCGGATAGGTTACGCCGGCAGGATCGGAATTGCTGTCGAGGATCGCAATCACCGGAATGCCGAGCTTGTTGGCTTCTTCAACCGCCAGCTTTTCCTTGTTGGTGTCGATGATGAACAGGATATCGGGCAGACCGCCCATTTCCTTGATGCCGCCGAGAGCGCGTTCCAGCTTGTCCTTGTCGCGGGTGATCTCCAGGACTTCTTTTTTGGTCAGCCCCTGGGTGTCGCCGGCCAGCAATTCGTCGATCTGGCGCAGGCGCTTGATCGAGCCGGTGATGGTCTTCCAGTTGGTGAGCATCCCGCCCAACCAACGATGGTTGACGTAATATTGGCCGCAACGCTTGGCCGCTTCGGCCACATGATCGGCCGCGGCGCGCTTTGTGCCGACGAACAACACACGACCGCCGCCAGCCACGGTATCGCGGACCGCACGCAGCGCACGATCGAGCATCGGCACGGTCTGTTGCAGATCGATGATGTGAACCTGGTTGCGGACGCCATACAAATAAGGCGCCATGCGGGGATTCCAGCGGCGCGTATGGTGGCCGAAATGAACGCCAGCTTCGAGGAGTTGACGCAGAGTGAAATCAGGCATCGCCATGAGCGTGTCCCTTTCCTTTAGTCCGGTTGAGCCTCCGCGGGATCAGAGCCTTGCGGCACCGGAACCTGGCAAGCCAGGAAAGGCACCCCGCGTGTGGATTTGCCGGCACCGTGCCGACATGGGCGGGGTATGGCGGAGTTGCGCCGAAAAGGCAAGAAGTGAGCGGAAAAATCTTCCTTTCCAAGCCGAGGGGATTAAACATCGCGCATCGGCCACCATCGCAACATCCGGCCGACAACGGACAAACAGGGCGCAGTAGAGGTTCGACATGACAAAAATTAAAGGCATTGGCCGCGAAGTTTGCGAAGCCACCGAGTTCGTCACCATCGTGACAACGGGTGACGACGGCCCTCACGTTGTCGGCAACTGGGGCGAGTATATGCGGGTTCTCGGCATCAATGAAGAGACGCTCATCTTTCCGGCCGGCTACTATCATCAAACCGAAAAGAATCTCCGCAACGACAGCCGCATCCAATTGCTGGTCGCATCCAAGAAGGTGCAGGGAAGTCACGGGCCGGGTCAGGGATGCCTGATCACCGGAACGGGGGAGATCATCACTTCGGGCGACATCGTGGATAAGGTAAAGGCAAAGTTCCCTTGGGCACGGGGCGCCATGGTGATCCACGTCGATAATGTCAAAACCCAATTATAGCGGACAGGCTTCACCCCGCAAAGCCGCCGCCATCCAGAAACGCCTGCTCGGCGGGCGTCGCATCGCGGCCCATCACGCGGTTGCGATGCGGGAAACGGCCGAATTTGGCGATGATATCGCGGTGGATGATGGCAAATTTCAGTTGCTCGGGCGCGCCGAGTGCGGTGTAGAGCCGCACCGAACGATCCTGATCGGCCAGATCCTCGGAATGCATGAAGGGCAGATAAAAGAACTGCCGCATGGTTGCGTCGGTGGCCTGGTCGAAACCGCGCGCCAACGCCCGGCCAGCCACGGCGCGCGCCAACGGGTCGGTGGCAAAGGCATGAGCACTGCCGCGGAACATGTTGCGCGGAAACTGATCGAGCAAAATCACCAGCGCGAGCGAAGGGATGCAAGCCTGCTCCCAGCCCGATAATTCAACCCGCGCCGCCGCCTCGTGCAGCGCCAGAAACCGCTCCCGCAGGGTCTGGTCCAACGCATCGTCCCGCGCGAACCATTTCCGCGGCCCGGCGGCGCGCCAAAAATCCACGATCTCGGCTGGGGTAGGGAAGTTCATTGGCACGTCCTCGATCAACCAGCTTGCACCATATCGCGCCACGCCTTGATGCCGCCGTCAAGGGCGGAGCAGGCACGCCGTAGGATGGGTAAGCGCAGCGCTACCCATCAATCCTCGTATCCGTTTGAAGTGTGATGGGTAGCGCTGCGCTCACCCACCGGCTCAGGGCTATCGCATATGACTTGTCCCGAAAGCTGCGAGCATCTTGGTCAGGAAAGCGTTATCCCACCCGGCTCGCTTGAGCTTTCCCTTCATGGACCCC
>JAJZHU010000201.1 GCA_021798375.1 Pseudomonadota bacterium
CGCATCCATCTTGCTCAGATATTGAGCAAGCTGCTGCAATTCGGGATCTGTTATTGCCGTCGGCGTGAAAGCAGGCATCGGACCGAAGCCATGCCGCACAATCATCTCGATCTGCCCGGCGGGAACGTGCATCCCCTTGATGACATGCCCCACCCCGGTATCGTGGCAAAAATGGCAGGTCTCGGCATAGACCTGCTCCGGGCCAAGCACTGGATTTTTTTGCTCATCGGCCCGCGCCGCCGGAACACACAACAGCACAGCAAGCAGAAGACACGATACATGTCGCCACATGAACTCCATCCCGCTTCCATCCAGTTATTAGCTTTCGGAAACCATAAGGCCGGGGGCGAATGAGTGTCAATATGATAAACTGATCGTCATACAAAATCGACGTTGGGAGTTGCGGTGTTGGGAGTTACGGTGCTGACGTGGCGGCATGGGACGCCTTGGACGATTGCGCCGACGTTGAATGGGGGACGTGATGAAATGTCCGTTCTGGCCAGGGCGCGACAGTTAGAAGTTGTATCCGGCTGGTGCGGCAATCAGGCTCAAACCATCCGAAATTCTATAAAATAGCATGTTTTGCGACGCGTTGGCATCGTGACAGGGGCCCAATCATGGGTTAAGCCACTTTCGTCCGCGACATTGTGATGGAGAGCCAGATGCGTATTTCGCCCCGGGTCAAAAAGATCCTTAGCCACTACGAGAGCGACAACCCCGGCACCAAAGGGAACTTGGCCCGCATCCTGAGCCATGGCCGCCTGGGCGGCACCGGCAAGCTGGTGATCTTGCCGGTCGATCAGGGTTTCGAGCATGGTCCCGCGCGTTCATTCGCGGTCAACCCTCCGGCTTATGATCCGCATTATCATTTCCAACTTGCCATTGATGCCGGCCTGTCGGCTTACGCCGCCCCCCTGGGCATGATCGAAGCCGGCGCCGACAGCTTCGCCGGTGCGATCCCGACCATCCTGAAGATGAACAGCAGCAACAGCCTGGCGACGGAAAAGGACCAGGCCGTGACGGCTTCGGTCAATGACGCGCTGCGTCTGGGGTGTGCCGCGATCGGCTTCACCATCTATCCGGGCAGCGAATATGCCTTCGCCCAGATGGAAGAACTGCGCGAACTGGCCGAGGAAGCCAAGGCCGCGGGTCTGGCGGTGGTGGTGTGGTCCTATCCGCGCGGGCCGGAGTTGGACAAGGCTGCCGAAACCGCGTTCGATATCTGTGCCTACGCCGCGCATATGGCCGCCTTGATGGGCGCGCATATCATCAAGGTGAAGCCGCCCACCGCCGTATTGTCTTTGGAAGCCGCCAAGAAGGTTTACGTCGCGCAGAAAATCGACGGTTCGACCTTGGCCAAACGAGTCGCGCACATCGTGCAATGCTGCTTTAACGGCAAACGCATCGTGGTGTTTTCGGGCGGCGAAACCAATAATGATGTCAATGCGTTGCTCGATGATGTGCGCAGCTTGCGCGATGGCGGGGCCAACGGCTCGATCATCGGCCGCAACACGTTCCAGCGTCCGCGTGACGAGGCTTTGAAGCTGCTTGGCAGCATCATCGACATCTATCTTGGGAAGAGCTGATTTATGGCCGGGGACGGATGCCAGCTTTATCTCATCACTCCGCCTCGGCCAGAGATCAAATCATTTGCCGACAGCCTCGCCCGTGCGCTTGATGCGGGCGAAGTGGCGGCGGTGCAACTGCGGCTGAAAGACGCCGACGACGACACCATCCGCCGCGCCATCGATGCGCTGCGCCCCATCGTGCAATCGCGCAATGTGGCCTTTTTGCTGAATGACCGACCCGACATCGCCCGCGCCACCAATTGCGATGGCGCTCATGTTGGGCAAGAGGACATGAATGCCGCCGCCGCCCGTAAAATTCTGGGCGGGAAGCTCACCCTGGGCGTGACCTGCCACGCCAGCCGCGATCTGGCGATGCAGGCCGGCGAAGATGGCGCCGATTACGTGGCTTTCGGCGCGTTTTTCCCCAGCACCACCAAGGACGCGGCATTGGGCGTGGAAACAGACATCCTGACCTGGTGGTCGGAAATGATGGAATTGCCTTGTGTTGCGATTGGCGGCATCACGGCGCAAAATTGCGCGCCGCTGGTGCAGGCCGGGGCGGATTTTCTGGCGGTGTCGAACGCGGTGTGGGGATTTGAAGGCGGCGAGGCGGCGGGGGTCAGAGAAATGCTGCGGGCGATCGAGGCGGCACAAGGTTAGGCGCTCTTTGGTGGAGCATGGATTCTGTTTCCTCTCACAATAACGAGTGCTCCATTGACCAACGCATCTATTTCGGCACAACAAAGGTCGGGCATTTCCTGGGATAAATCGCTCTTTCCGATCGCCTTCGCCTTGATCGGCTATGCCATCGTCCTGCTTGCGCCGCAGGTGTTGAACGATGGCGATACCTATTGGCACATTGCGGCGGGCAATTGGATCATTCAGCACGGCGCGGTCCCGCACGCCGACCCATTTTCCTACACGCTTGCCGGAGCGCCGTGGGTGGCGCAGGAATGGTTGTCCGAAGTTGTCATGGCGCTTGCCTATAAGGCCGCGGCCTGGAATGGCATTGTCATGCTGTTTGGCGCGGCAACTGCGCTCGCGTTCGGATTATTTGCATATTATCTCGCGCGATGGTTAAGCCAACCGGCGGCATTTGTGGTGGGAATGCTCGGGATTGCCTGTGTTGGCCCCAGCCTGCTGGCGCGCCCGCATATTCTTGCCTTGCCGATTCTGGTGCTTTGGACCGCCGGTCTGATTTTGGCAAACGAGCGAGGCAAGGCTCCATCATTGGTTTTGCTGCCGTTGATGGTGGTGTGGGCGAATTTACACGGTAGTTTCATCTTTGGTCTCGCCCTGGCCGCGGCGATCGCGCTCGAAGCTTTGGTTGAAGCGAAAGGCGGCCGCGTTCGGGTGGCACTGCGTTGGGGCATGTTTCTGGCGGCGGCGACCGGGGCTTCGCTTTTGACGCCGAATAATTGGCACGGTCTGCTGTTCGGGTTCCAATTGATGCGGATGACCCAGCTTTCTCGCATCGGCGAATGGAGCCCGACGGATTTTCACACGCTGCAGCCGTTGGAATTGGCTTTAATGACGTTGCTCTATGTGGGATTTTCACGCGGCATTCGGTTGCCGGTGTTCCGCATCATCATGCTGATCGGATTGTTGCATGAAGCACTGCAGCACAGCCGTCATCAAATGTTGGCGGGCATCGTGGGTGGGTTGCTTTTGGCCGGTCCTCTTGGCGAGACATGGGGAAACAATAAAAATGAAAGCATGGACCGGTTTGCAAAGCCGCGCTGGGCGTTCGCGGGGCTTGCCGGCGCGCTGTTGCTAACGGCGATCCGTATCATGCATCCTTTGGTGCGAAGCGACGATCGAATGTCGCCAATGGCAGCGATCAATCATGTTCCCGCCGATATTTTGCGCGAGCCAGTATTCAATAGTTACGATTTTGGCGGCTATTTGATATTCAACAACATCAAGCCTTTCATCGACGGCCGCGCTGACCTGTACGGGGATCGCTTCTTGTCGGACTACGCCGCCATCCTGGCGCCGAACCGTGGCGCTTTTGAAAAAATGGTTGAAAAATACAAGGTTCGCTGGACCATCCTCGACGCCGGCGCTCCTGCCGTCGATATGATTGATGCGCTTCCGCAATGGCATCGGCTATATGCGGATCGCGTTGCCGTGGTATATGTCAGGGACGATACCGCGCCGTAAGGACGCGGGAATTTATGTGGAAAAATGGAGACAATGCTCCGTCTTATTTTTTATCACTTTTATCCACAAACGCCGCCAGCGTCACCGACGTCTGATATTCGGCCGCCTTGATCTGCGTCACGGTTTTGCCGCGCGCGACCGGGGTCAACATCACCAGAGGCTTATCCTTCTCAAATACAATCATGCGATTGGGTCTGGTAATTATCCAATTCATCGTGAAATTGGATTCGGACCAATCCGTCTCGACGATGCCTTCCAGTGGATAAATGCCATCTTTCGGCATATTCGCCGGTCCCCGGACATGCAAATTGAATCCAGGAGGTGTCCTGAAGATAAATTCGCGCATAAAAGTCAGAATGCCGTTGCCGAAATGAGAGGCTGCAAATATGTGTTGTTCGTCCGGCGCGGCGCGCAAGCTCTATGGGCAGAAGGGGTACCTGCAAAGCCGGGGTTGCCAAAGTCGGGGTTGCCTCGGTATGGCGCTTGATTTCCAGATATTCACGCTCCCATGCCTCGGGAATGTCGTCGGCCTGTTGCTCCCATATCAGCGCCGCGATCACGAGCGGGGGTCATCAAGTCCCAAAGCGCGACGGATCCCGCGGATCGTGGGGGGTAATTTTAAATTGCTCCCGCCATGATTGGCTCAAAGTTTTCGGAATATCAGCGCAAGATTATTGGCCGGCATGGCGATGCGCCGCCATAGTTCCAGGCCATGTCGGGCGGCGAGCGCCGTCACTGCTTCGAGACGGCGAAGGCCCCAGGCAGGATTGCGGGCTTTGAGGCTCAGGTCGAAAGACAGGTTGGATGGAGCGGTCTGGAGATCAGCTTCGATGTAGGGGCCGTAGACGAAAAGGATGCCGCCACTTGGTAACAAGCGACCAGCACCGGTCATCAAACCCTGGGTTGCCGCCCAGGGAGAGATATGGATCATGTTGATGTTAACAATGGCATCGGCCCGCTGCACCGGCCAATGATCGGGCTCACATGCGTCAAGCAGCATGGGCGGCAGCAAATTCGGCAAGGCGGCATGGTCGCGCCAGGCCGCGATGCTGGTCAGGGCATTGGGGTCGGGGTCGGTCGGTTGCCATTGCAGGCCGGGCAGGGCGGCGGCGTTATAGACCGCATGTTCCCCGGCCCCGGCGGCGATTTCTAGCACAAGGCCTTGCGGCGGCAGGTGGGTTTTCAACACCGCGA
>JAJZHU010000202.1 GCA_021798375.1 Pseudomonadota bacterium
GCGGCGATCCCATGCCGCGGGTGCTCCAGCTTGCGGCGACGGGCCGGCCTTACCGCTTCGCTTTGCCCGGGCAGGCGGAAGAAGCTATAAAAGAACTCCTGTTTGAAACCAGCGAGGCCGCCTGATGAGCGTACGTCAGCCCACATTTTTTATCCCCCACGGCGGCGGACCGTGCTTTTTCATGGACCCGCGCCCCGGTCATCCGCCCGAGATGTGGGCCAAGCTGGCGGCGTTTTTGGCCGGCATCCCGGCGTCGTTGCCCGAGCCGCCCAAGGCGATCCTGGTGATCTCCGGTCATTGGGAAGAACCCGTGCCGACGGTCAATAACGCGGCCCATCCAGGCCTGTTGTTCGATTATTACGGCTTTCCGCCGCACACCTATCAACTCACCTACAAGGCGCCCGGCGATCCGGTGTTGGCCGAGCGGGTGCGGGAATTGCTGGGGCAGACCGACTTTTCCACCGCCAGCGACGACCAGCGCGGATGGGATCATGGGGTGTTCATCCCCTTCCTGGTGGCGTTTCCCCAAGCGAATATTCCGGTGGTGGAATTGTCGCTGATCGAGGGGCTGGACCCGGCGGCGCACGAGGCGATGGGCCGCGCGCTCCAGCCCTTGCGCGACGAGGGGGTGCTGATCATCGGCAGCGGCATGAGCTATCACAATTTGCGCGCCATCTATGCCGAGCACCAAGCCCAAAATGCGGCGGCCGTGTTCGATCAATGGTTGGTATCCGCCACCACCGACCCGGATCCCGAGGCGCGGGGACGGCGTCTGGCGCAATGGGCCGCGGCCCCGGGTGGGCGGGAATGTCACCCGCGCGAAGAGCATCTGATCCCGTTGATGGTCGCCGCCGGCGCCGGTGGAACGGACCCTGGCCAGCATGTTTATTCGGATCAATTGATGGGCAAGGCTTTGTCGGGGTTCCGCTTTGGCTGACATGGGCCGCGAGAGCAACATGACATCACGCCCTATCGTTTAACCATCATCATAAAACCAACTTCAGGAGCCCCCTATGTCCAATCAACCGCCCAAAATCCTGGTGACCGGCGCCAACGGCAAACTTGGCCGTCTGGTTATTGCCGCGTTGCTGAAAACCACGCCCGCGGCGCGCATCGTCGCGATCGCCCGTGACGCCGGCAATATTGCCGATTTGGCGGCGCTTGGGATTGCCACACACCAGGCGGATTACAATGCGCCGGAAACCTTGGACCGGGCCTTTGCCGGCGTGGATCGGCTGTTGTTGATTTCGGCGAGCGAGATCGGCAAGCGCATCGCGCAGCATGCGAACGTGATCGCGTGCGCCAAGCGGGGGGGTGTCAAGTTGATGGCCTATACCAGCGTGCTGCACGCCGACAAATCTCCCCTGGGGTTGGCCGTCGATCATCGTGCCACCGAGGCGGCTTTGCGCGATTCCGGCCTTCCGTTCGTGCTGCTGCGCGATGGTTGGTATCTTGAAAATTATACCGGTTCGGCGGTGCAGGCCGTGGCGCAGGGTGCGTATTACGGTTGCTCGGGCGAAGGCCGGGTTTCTGCCGCCGCGCGGGCTGATTTTGCCCAAGCTGCCGCCACCGTGCTGACCTCGAACGAGGATCAGGCCGGCCGGATCTATGAATCGGCGGGGGATAATTCCTTCACCATGGCCGAATTCGCCGCCGAACTCGCCAAGCAGTCGGGCAAGCCGGTGGCTTATCACGATCTGGCGCCCGCCGATTACCGGGCCTTGCTGGTGAAGGTGGGATTGCCGGAATTCGTGGCCGATCTGTTGACCGATTCCAGCTCCTGCGCCGCGAAGGGAGCTTTGTTCGAAGATGGCCGCGCGCTCAGCAAGCTGATCGGCCGGCCGACCACCACATTGGCGGCA
Source organism: Pseudomonadota bacterium (assembly GCA_021798375.1). Taxonomy (GTDB): domain Bacteria; phylum Pseudomonadota; class Alphaproteobacteria; order Acetobacterales; family Acetobacteraceae; genus JAJZHU01. The sequence continues at coordinate 1,863 of JAJZHU010000202.1, forward strand.
GCGGTGGCGGCGGCGCTAAAGGCCTGAGTCGAAATGCCCCGTGTGGATCACTCCGCACGGGGCCGTTGCGCTACTCTGTCAACGCCGGATAATCCGTATACCCCACCTCGTCTTTGGCAAACAGCGTGTCCGGATTGAACGCATTCAACGCCCGTTCCTCGCGCAAGCGCCGCACCAGATCGGGATTGGCGATAAATGGACGCCCGAACGCAATCAGATCGGCATAACCGCTGGCGATCGCCGCCTCGGCCATGTCGCGGTCATACATGTTATTGGCGATCCACGCGCCTTTAAACCGCCGCCGCAGCTCGGCGTAATCGAACGGCGGGTTGTCGCGTTGGACCCCGGCGAATCCTTCGACCATATGCACATAGCCCAAACCCAGCGCCGAAAGTTGCTCGATCAGCAGCGGATAAAGTTTCTCCGGGGCGCTATCCCCGGCGCCCTGATAATTGGAAACCGGCGACAGCCGAATGCCGGTGCGATCGGCGCCAATCGCGGCGGCGACGGCGGCGGCGGTTTCCACCACAAAGCGCGCCCGATTCTCCGGCGAGCCGCCATAGTTGTCGCTGCGTTGGTTGGAGGCATCCGACAGGAACTGATGCAGCAAATAGCCGTTGGCGGCGTGCAACTCCACCCCATCGAACCCGGCGGTGATGGCGTTCTGCGCGGCGGCGACATATTCGGCCGTCAGCGCCGGAAGTTCCTCCGTGGCCAGCGCGCGCGGCGTGTCGGTGGGCACGCGGCTGCCATCGTCAAGCACCGAAAAGGCGCCGGCGTCGATCGCCGATGGCGCGATGGGAAGCTCGCCGCCGGGCTGATTTTGCCGGCACGAAACGCGCCCGCAGTGCCAAAGCTGAAGAAAGATATGCCCGCCCGCCTGATGCACCGCCGTGGTGGCCTCGCGCCAGGCGGCGATCTGTGCTGGGGTATAGATTCCCGGCACGCCAGGAAAGCCCTTGGCGCGGGGCGAGGTTTGGGTGCCCTCGGCGATGATCAGCCCGGCGCTGGCGCGTTGCTGATAATAAAGCGCCCCCAGTGGATGCGGCGTTTGATCGGTATTGGAACTGCGGTGACGTGACATCGGCGACATCACCAGGCGGTTGGCGAGCGTGACGCGGCCAAGTGTGAAGGGGGTGTAGAGTTGGGACATGGGTTCCTCTGGAATGCTATTGGATCCATTATACGCCCGGATCACGTCCCGAGGAAACAATTTTCGCCGTCGCCTTGACTCATCCTTCCTCACCCCTCATAACGCCGCCCACAGCTTTCTGCCGCTCCGCGAGTGTTCGCGCAGCGGCTCTTTTTGCGTTGGAGTGAATGGCATGTTCGACTCGCTGTCGGGCAAATTGGGTGCGGTATTCGATCGTTTGCGCGGCCGCGGTGCGCTGAGCGAAACCGACGTGTTGGATGCCCTGCGCGAGGTGCGTCTGGCGCTGCTCGAAGCCGACGTGGCGTTGCCGGTGGTGAAGGATTTCATCGCCAAGGTGCGCGAGCGCGCGGTGGGCGCCGAAGTATTGCGGTCGGTCACCCCTGGTCAGCAGGTGGTGAAGATCGTCAATGATGCGTTGGTCGATGCGTTGGGCGGGGCAGGGGCGGTGCCGCTGAACCTCAATGCGGCCTCGCCGATCCCCATTTTGATGGTCGGGTTGCAAGGCTCGGGCAAAACCACCAGCGCGGGCAAGATCGCCCTACGGCTGCACAAAGACAAAAAGAAAGTCCTGCTGGCAAGCCTCGATACGCAGCGCCCGGCCGCGCAGTTGCAGTTGCAGTTGCTGGCCGAAAAGGCGGGTGTTGGTTCGCTGCCCATCGTGCCGGGCGAAACCCCGGTGCAGATCGCCCACCGCGCCATGGATACCGCCCGGCGCGAAGTTTACGACGTGGTGCTGCTGGATACCGCTGGCCGTCTTTCCATCGATCAGGAATTGATGGACGAGGTGCGGGCGATCCGCGAAGCCACCAACCCGGTGGAAACATTGCTGGTGGTCGATGCAATGACCGGCCAGGACGCGGTGAACACCGCCAAGGCGTTCAATGATGCGGTGGGTGTTACCGGCATCGTGATGACGCGGATGGATGGCGATGCCCGCGGTGGCGCGGCGCTGTCGATGCGGGCGATCACTGGTGCCCCGATCAAACTTACTGGTTCGGGTGAAAAGCTCGACGCGCTGGAAGATTTCCACCCCGAGCGCATCGCCAGCCGCATTTTGGGCATGGGCGATATTGTAGGGCTGGTGGAAAAAGCCGCCGCCCACATCGATCAGGTCGAGGCCGAAAAGCTGGCCAAGCGCATGATGAAGGGGATGTTCACCCTGGATGATTACGCCAATCAGTTGAATCAGATTTCGAAAATGGGCAATCTTTCCGGAATTTTGGGGATGTTGCCGGGGATCGGCAAGATCAAGCAACAGCTTGAGGGCGCCAATCTCGATACCAAGATCATCGGGCGTCAGGCAGCCATCATTTCTTCGATGACCAAGCAGGAACGCCGCCAGCCGGAGATTTTGAAGGCCAGCCGCAAAAAGCGCATCGCGGCGGGTTCGGGCATGACGGTGGCCGATGTCAACCGGCTGCTCAAGCAATACGACGATGTTTCAACCATGATGAAGCGCGTCGGCAAGATGGGGGCGGCGGGCGCCCTGAAGGGGATGATGCCTCCTTCGTTTGGCCCGCGCCGTCCTTTTTAACAAGTTTCACTATTTCTTCAGGAGAAAGACCAAGATGGGATTGAAAATCCGACTGTCTCGCGCTGGTGCGAAGAAGCGTCCGTATTATCACATTGTGATTGCCGACGCGAACAGCCCCCGCGATGGCCGCTTCATCGAAAAGGTGGGCAGCTATAACCCGATGTTGCCGGCCGATCACGCCGATCGCATCCGCCTGCAAGCCGATCGCATCACCCACTGGCTGTCGGTGGGCGCGCTTGCCACCGATCGCGTGGCGCGTTTTCTCGGCAATGCCGGCCTGGCGCCAAAGCCCGCTTTCGTCGAACAGCCCAAGCAATCCTTGCCGAAGAAAAAGGCCCAGGAACGCGCCAAGGCTGCCGCG
>JAJZHU010000203.1 GCA_021798375.1 Pseudomonadota bacterium
CAAATGGTTCGCCGCCCGCGCCCTGCGCGCCCCCGCCAGCACGTTCGATCTGATCCAAAGAATGCACTGGGTGTTGCTGATCCTCAGCCTGATCGCGGTATTTGGCGCGGTGGCGGGCGTCAATGGTCTGACGTTCTTTTCCTAACGAACGATTCCCAAAAAAGCCGCCCTGCCCTGCTTTGCTGCACTTGCGCGCAACCCCCGCCCAGGACTAGCTTGCCCGGCCCTTTTTAACCCACCAGCGCGAGCCCATCATGTCCCTTACCGCCGACCGCCTTGACCGTATCAGCCCGAGCCAGACCATTGCCGTCGCCACCAAGGCGCGTCAACTCAAGGCTGCCGGGCGCGATATCATCAGCCTTTCGGCCGGGGAGCCGGATTTCGACACGCCCGAAAACGTCAAGCAGGCCGGCATCAAGGCGATCCTGGCCGGCGACACCAAATACACCGATGTGTCGGGCACGCCCGCGCTGCGCAAGGCCGTGTCGGAAAAATTCAGGCGCGATTCGGGTCTCGATTACAAGCCTGAGGAAATCATCGTTTCCACCGGCGGCAAGCAGGTGATCTTCAACGCCATGCTGGCCACCGTGAACCCGGGCGACGAAGTGATCATCCCGGCGCCGGCGTGGGTGAGCTATCCCGACATCGTCGCGCTGTGCGAAGGCGTACCGGTGATCGTGCAATGCACCCAGGAAAACGGTTTCAAGCTGACCGCCGCCGATCTGGAAGCCGCCATCACGCCCAAGACCAAATGGTTCTTCCTCAACAGCCCGTGCAACCCCACCGGCGCCGCCTATTCGGCGGCGGAATTGCGCCCGTTGCTCGATGTGCTGCTGCGCCACCCGCAAGTATGGGTGTTCACCGACGATATTTACGAAAAACTCGCCTATGACGGCTTTAAGCCCGCCACCATTGTCGAAGTCGAACCCAAACTCAAAGACCGCACCGTCACCATGAACGGCTGCTCGAAGGCCTATGCGATGACCGGTTGGCGCATCGGCTTCGCCGGCGCTCCGGTGGCGCTGATCAAGGCGATGGACAAGCTGCAAAGCCAATCGACATCGAACACCTGCTCGATCGCGCAAGCGGCGGCGGTGGAAGCCCTGAACGGTCCGCAAGACACCATCGGCGACATGGTCGAGGTCTATAAAGGCCGCCGCGATCTGGTGGTCGATGGGCTGAACGGGATTCCCGGCCTGTATTGCCACAAGCCCGAGGGCGCGTTTTACGTGTTCCCCTCGATCAAGGGCTGCATCGGCAAAACCAGCCGTTCGGGCGTGCTGATCAAAAACGACAGCGATTTCGTCACCGCATTGCTCGATGAGGAAGGCGTCGCCGCCGTGCATGGCTCGGCGTTCCTCACCGACGGCTATTTCCGCATTTCCTATGCCACCAGCACTGAATTGCTGAAAGAAGCCCTGGTCCGCATCCGTCGTTTCTGCGAAGCCTTGGTGTAACGGCCCATGCCGCGTCTGGCGCAACGTCTGGCCGAAGTGCCGTTGTCGGCAACTTTGGCCATGAGCGCCAAGGCGCGGGAATTGGCCGCACAGATCGCCAAGGACGGGGGCAGCGAGATCATCTCGCTGGCCCTGGGCGAGCCGGATTTTCCCACCCCCGATCACGCCATCGAGGCCGCCCACCAGGCCGCGTTGCGCGGCGATACCAAATACCCGCCGCTTGCGGGCACTCTGGCCTTGCGCGGCGCGATCCAGCGCGCCTTCAAGCGCGATCATGGACTCGATTACGCGCTCGATCAGATCACCGTGGCCAATGGCGGCAAGCAGATCATCTTCAACGCCTTCCTCGCCACCGTCGATCCGGGCGACGAGGTGGTGATCCCGGCCCCCTATTGGGTGGCCTATCCGTTGGTCGCCAAACTGCTGGGCGGCGTGCCGGTGTTTGTCGATTGCCCGGAAAAATCCGGCTTCAAGCTCGCACCCAGGGCACTCGACGCCGTTATCACCCCCCGCACCAAATGGGTGACGCTGAACTTCCCCAACAATCCCAGCGGGGCTGCCTGCACGGCCAGCGAACTCGCGGCACTCGCCGAAGTCATCCGCGCCCATCCGCATGTCTGGGTGATGAGCGACGATATTTACGAACATCTGATCTTCGATCGCGAGCCTCACGTCACCCTGGCGCAAATCGCCCCCGATCTGGCCGATCGCGTGCTCACCGTCTCCGGCGTTTCCAAATCCTACGCCATGACCGGTTGGCGCGTGGGCTTTGCGGGTGGGCCGGTGGGATTGATCAAGGCGATGGTCAATATGCAGGGTCAGGCGACATCGGGTGTGGCCGGCGTGGCCCAGGCCGCCGCCGCCGCCGCACTCGATGGTCCGCAAGATCTGCTGGCCAAGCGCGCCGCCGTTTATCGGCAGCGGCGCGATCTGGTGGTGGACCGGCTCAACGCCATTCCCGGTTTGCGCTGCCACCGTCCCGAAGGCGCGTTTTATGTGTTCCCCTCGGTCGAAGGGCTGCTGGGCAAAACCACGCCCGGCGGCACATTGCTGGAAACCGACGAGGACGTAACCTTGGCCATGCTGACCGAATCTCATGTCGCCGTGGTGCAGGGTTCCGCTTTCGGCAAGAGTCCCTATATACGTATCAGCACCGCCACCAGCGAAGCGCGTTTGATCGAAGCCTGCGAGCGCATCGCTGTATTCTGCCGGTCATTGCGATAGGAACCATTCCATGGACCAGCTGCTCGTCACCGCCAAGCTGGTCGCCGACCGATTGACCGCCCGGCGTGAAACCGTGGCGGTTGCCGAATCATCGGCCGGCGGCCTGATCTCCACCGCACTGCTCGCCATCCCCGGTGCCTCAAATTATTTTCTGGGCGCGGTTAATCTTTATACCCCCAGCGCCCGCGCCGCTCTGCTCGATCTCGATCCCACCATGCGCTCGGCATGTTTGCCCTATGCGCTGGCGATGGCCCGCACCGTGCGACAACGGCTGGCGGCGACCTGGGGGGTGGGAGAAACCGGAGTGACCGGCCCCACCGTCAACCGTTACGGCGACCCCATCGGCCATTGCGTGATCAGCGTTGCCGGACCGCGCAACCATAATCTGATCCTGCATACGCATCTGATCGACCGGATGGCCAACATGCGCGCCTTCGCCCATGCCGCCCTGCAATTGCTCGCCGAACAAATAGGGGAAGAAATCTGATGTCCGTGCCCTATTCCATCCTCGATCTGGTTCCCACCACCACCACAACCAAGATCGCCGATGCCTATCGCAACATGGTGGATCTGGCGCAACGGGCGGAATCCTGGGGCTATACGCGCTACTGGCTGGCCGAGCATCACGGCCATCCCGGCGTTGCGGCGGCGGCCACGGTGGTGCTGATCGCCCATGTGCTGGACCACACCAAAACCATGCGCGTCGGCTCGGGCGGGATCATGCTGCCCAACCACGCGCCTTTGGTGATCGCCGAGCAATTCGGCACGTTGGAAGTCCTGCACCCCGGCCGTGTCGATCTGGGTCTTGGCCGCGCTCCCGGCACCGATCAGCGCACGGCCCAGGCGCTGCGCCGGTATATGGCGGGCGGGGCCGATAATTTTCCGCAGGACGTGATGGAGCTGCAGCATTACTTCGCCACGCCGTCGCAGGATGACGCATCCCGCAATCATGTGCGCGCCGTCCCCGGCGAGGGTCTCGAATTGCCGATTTATATCCTTGGTTCCAGCCTTTACGGCGCGGAACTGGCCGCACTGCTGGGGCTGCCGTTTGCCTTCGCCTCGCATTTCGCACCCGAAAACCTGCTGCCCGCCATGGCGCTTTACCGCAGCAAATTCCGCCCCTCGGCGCATCACGCCAAGCCCTATGCCATCGCCGCCGTCAATGTGATCGCCGCCGACACAAACGAGCAGGCCGCATATCTATCCACCACCTTGCAACAGCTTTTTCTAAATCTGGGCCGCGGCGACCCAAAACCGCTGCAACCGCCCGTGCGCGACATCGCCCAATGCGGCGAACCCGGCGAAATCGCCCACATGCGCGGCAAACTGGGTGGCACCATCGTCGGCGGCCCCGAAGATATCAGCGCCGGCGTGACCGCGTTTCTGGCCCGCAGCGGAGCCGACGAGCTGGTCCTTACCGCCATGATCCACGATCACGCGGCAAGATGCCGGTCGTTCGAAATCGCCGCGGAAGTCATCAGGGCTTTGCCCTGAGGCAGTATGCCATCACTTGATGACATGAAATTGCGCGCAAAAACAGAGATGCCGCTTGACATTCGGTCTTTAATGCCCGAAATTTTGCCATGAAAGCAACCGAACTCCTCCGCATCCTTCGCCGCCGCGCCAACAAGCTCTCGGTCCAGCATGAAGAAATCGAGGCCGCCGGGAGCCACCTAAAAATCCGTCACGATGGGCACACCACCATCATTCCGATGCACCGCACCGATCTGCCGCCAGGCACTCTTCGCGGCATCCTCAAGCACCTGACCCTAACCAAACAGGATTTGGAGTTTTAACAATGCGTTACGCATATGCCGTCGAAATCGAAGTCGAACCCGAGGGCATCACCATCACCTGCCCCGACGTGCCCGAAATGATCACTTGCGGCGACACAGAAGCCGAAGCCTTGGCCCGTGCGACCGACGCTCTCGTCTCCGCCTTGTCGTTCTACACCGACGATGGCCGTCCGTTGCCCGTGCCAACCGCCACTGGCATGCACATCGTCTCTGTGCCCGCCTTGGCGGCCGCAAAATTTGCCCTCAATGATGCGATGGTCGCCGCCAAACTCTCAAATGTCGAATTGGCGCGGCGCATCGGCATCGACGAAAAATCCGTGCGCCGCCTACGCGACCCGCTGCACCGCAGCCATATCGGCCAGGTTGAAACCGCCCTGGCGGCCTTGGGTAAGCGCGTTTTGATCGATATTGCCGCCGCCGCCTAGAGCAATA